>CAKTZA010000015.1 GCA_934635045.1 uncultured Kiritimatiellota bacterium
AGGCGCAGCGGTAGCGGAGCACCTTTGACAGCTGTCGGATTTTCTATACCCCGCTGTTCAGTGACCCATTACGAAATATCGTAAGTCGCCCGCGAGTTGGCCAAAAGTTGCGCCCTATGTGGGAACAATGCGGCGACTTGCGTCGCCTCACAGAACAGGACGTTATGTGAGAGCGGGCGGGACGGCCGAGCGCCCGCTCCTCACGCAACGTCCTGTTCTGCGCGGCTTGTCCCTCGTCTCAGAATCCATGATTATGTCTTTCCCCTCCTTCTGCATCCATCTGACTGGCGCAGATTCTCGCGAAGCGGCGGCGCACGCCGCCTGTGGCCCGGAGGAGCCGACAGTCGCGCGAGAGGAGCGCAGGGATCGCCTGTCGCCTCGGTGTTCTCGCTTGCGGACACGCACTCTGCCGAGGGGAATGCCTTGTCACGTTCGATAGACTACGAGTGGCGACAGGTGCGATTCCCGGAGCGACGGGTCGGGCGATCTGTCGGGCCGACGGGCCGTATTGAGGACGACAGCCCCGCAGGGAGCGGAAACTCGCAAACGACCCGTCTGCGCCGTTGTCAGCGGAGGATGAACAGCAGGCCCTCGGCTGGCGCGACATGCACGAACCGCACCGTGCCATCGCCGCCGTTCAGGGTCGCGCCTGTCGCCGCCGACAGCGACGCGACGTCATTCGTGCCGCCCGTCACCGCGACAGTCCCGAGGAAATCGCACCCCGGACTGTCGGCCGCCGCCGTGTACTTGCCGACGCGCCCGCTCGACAGCCGCCCCGCATACGCCGCGCCCGTCCAGACGGCGATGCGACCGCCGCCGCCCGCGCCGGAAGATGTCGCGCGGTTCCCCCCTGCGGTGCCGATGTCGCCGCCACGCGCCGAGAGCGCCCCCGTCTCCGCGCCCGCAAACGTCCGGGCCGACAGGCAGATCGTGCCGCCCGCGCCGCCGCTCGCCGCGCCAGCCAGCGCCCAGATACGTCCGGCATCGGCGCAGACCATGCCGTCAACCCGAATGGCGTCCTGCGCCACGACGCGGATGATGCCGCCGCCCGCGCCGTTCCCGAACACGAGCGCGTCCGCACCGCCGCCGCTGCCCGGCAGCACGGGACGCCACTCGCTGTCGCCCGTCGCCGCGTACGCCACATTTCCCTCTTCGGCAATCGTGGAGAGACCGCCGAGGCCGCCATGCGAACCGCCCGTCGCCGGTGCAGGGATCGTCGTGCCGTCGCCCAACGTCACGCTCGCCCACGAGCTGCCCCACTTGCCGAAGCCGGGCGTCGGCCCGTAGCCGACCGTGCGGCGATTCCAGTACTGGTCGGTTGCGCCGTTGTCGCGCCCCGTCGCGCCCGCAAAGCCGCGCCCTTCCGCCGACAGGAGGCCGTCCGCCGCGACCGTCAGGTTCGAGACCGCGAACACGGGCGCACCGCCGCTCACCGTATCGCACCACGCGTAGAGGTTGCCGCTCGCGCCGACCGTCAGCGTACCGCCGACCGCGACGGACGCGCCGACCGCGTTCGCCGCGTTCGTCTCCGCCGCGCGGATGTCGAGCCGCGCACCGCCCGAAACCGTCACGTCGCCGCCGACCTCCAGCCGCACCGTCTGCGTCCCCGCATAGACTTCGGGACGGAAGACGCGGTTCGTCAGCGCGACGCCGCCGAGATCGAGCCGCACGTTCTCGCCTGTACCGTTCAGGTCGCCGCTGACCTTCAGCGCGAAGCCCTCGCCGACGAAGCGAACGAAGCCATCCGTGAAGTCGAGGCTGTCGCACGTCCATTCCGTGAAGCCGAGAACCTGTCCCGTCAAGCCCTTGCCGAGACAGCTCTTGAGCAACGTGCCGTCCGTGAAATGCACTGTGCCGAGATCGGCCTGGAAATGGTAGCGGTCTTCGTTCGCGCGCGTCGGCCCCCTGCAGCAGTAGAGGTTCGGGTACGTCCCCGACGCCGCCGAGATCGTCATGCCCTGAACGAGTTCAGCCGTCTGGCGGTCGGCCGCGTAATGGATGGCGATCATTCCGCCGCCGCCCGCCATGTCGCCCAGATTCTCTGGCTTGTCATAGCCATAGACGGAATTGACGTACGTCCCCGCGTCGTTCTTCCGCCGTTCCAGCACAAAGTGCCCGTTGCCGCCGTCCGCACGGAGAACGCCGCCCTGCCCCTTGAACGTCTCGCAGGAAATGTAGATCGAACCGCCCGCGCCGGCCGTGCCGTGGTTTCCCTGCGTATAGATGTCCGCATGCGCCGCGCCGCCACCGGACGCAAGGATCGCGCCATTGACCGTCACGCACCCCGTCGCCTCGATGCGCACGACCCCTCCGCCGCACCCTCCTTTGCCATACTGTGACGAACGGCCGGACGATCCCGGCTCGACCGGCGAGACGGGATTGTCGTAGAGCATATCCGAGAAATCCGCCTTTCGGCCAATCATCGGATTGTAGCTCGCACTCCACACGTTCAATCCGCCCAAGCCACCATGCGACGCGCCCATGCCGTACTGAACAGCTGCGCCGGGGCCATAGCCGTTGACAGGCGCGCCCGCCGTCGTCAGCCGCTCTGCCGACAGGTAGCCGCATTCGGAGACGTCGATCGCGCCGCCCGCCGCGACGGTCAGGCCTGTGCACTGAATCCAGACGCGCCCCATCTGATCCTTCGCGAACGCGCCCGTGCAGGTCAGGACGCCACCGTCGGCAATCGTCACCGTCGTCGCCTTCAGGCAAGCCTCCCAACTCGTCACCGTGACGCGCCCGGCAATCGTGAGAGACTTGAGCGACGGCGTCGCCGAATCGATCTCGACGTTTTCGCCCGCCGCGACCGTCACGTCCGCGCCCTCGACCCACGAAGACGGCAACTCGGCTTTTGCCGCCAAGGCGGAAAAGGCAACCGCGAATCCAATCAGCTTGTTCATTTGGGGGTATCTCCTTTGAGTGAGTCGTTGCCCGAAAGCGCGTCGTCCTGTTCGAGGATGTCGCACGTGAACTCCTTCGCGCGGAAGACCCATGCGCCGCCTTCGGGCTTCGTGAAGCCGAAGCGGCTGCGGAAGCGCCCGTATTCGGCCGACAGCGTGAACGCCGTCTCGTGGTCGCGGTAAAGGCCGATGACGAGCACGCGGCGGCGGCCCTGCCCGTCCGTCAGCAGCTGGACGCGCGCCGCCTCCTTGCGATCCGCATGCGCGATCTCGACCTTCTTCTCGCCGCTCATGAGGAACGGCTCCAGCGCACGGAATTCCTTTGCGATCTTCACCATGTCGCGCCAACGCTGTTCGCGAAATTCGGGCACGGGGCACTCGACCATCTCGAAGTAGGAATAGAAGAGGAAGCCCGTCGTGTCGTTCATCGCCATCGCGAGCGCGACGGACAGCATCTCCATGAACGTCGGCTCGCGTCCGCGCGTCAAATATGTCTCTACGCTCTTGCTGTCCTTCTCCATCCGCGCCCAGTTGTAGCACTGCGGCGCGTACCAGATCGCGGCGGGACGGCAGTCGGCGACGTCCTTGAGGCGGCGGTTCGCCTCCTCCAGCGTGTTGGGCGAGCCCTTCTTCACGGGATACGTGTCGCCGCCCGCGATGTCCGCCGTCGGCAGGTAGGGCGCGGCGCGCATGATGTTGCAGGTGTTGACGACCTTGCCGGGCGTGACCTCATTCAGGAAGCGCCGCAGGGCCGTGAGCCCCGGCACGGCGTTCTCCGGTGCCTCGTCCATCGTGTACCAGCCGAGGTGCGCGGGGAACGCGGAGATCTCTTGCGCACGGCGGCGCATCGCCTCGCGGTTCGCCGCGAGCTTCGTGTGCGCGTCGGAGCCGAAGGAGTCGTCGAGGACGGAGATGCCGTACTTCTCCGCCAGCGCGTAGAACGCCGCGCGGCGCGCACCGTCAAGCGTATACGTTCCGTAGTCCATGATCGTGTCGAAGCCGGCGTCGCGCAACCGCCGGAAGTGGAACTCGACGCCCGCGAGGTCGTACTTCTCCGCGTAGGCGAGATCCGTGTAGAAGCCGAGCGGCATGAACGGCTTGCCGTCCTTGAGCACGACACCGTTCTCCCGCACGAAAATCCCCTTGGTGCGGTCGGGCGTCCGCACGGTCACGTCGAACGTGCGCGTCCCGCGATTGAGGCGGCGCGTGCGGTCGTAGAGCGTGACGGCGAGCTTCGCGGGGCCTTCGGCGGAGAGCCGCCCAAAGTCGGCGGTGAAGTTTCCGTGCGCGTCCGGCGCGACGACCGTCGCGCCGAGCTCCCGTCCGTCCGCCGACAGGAGACGGCAGCCGTAGACGACCTCGGCGCCCTTCTCGACGTATTCGCCCCAGAACGTCGAGTTGAAGCGCACGCGGCCCTCGTCCGAATAAACGAGATTGTGGATCGGCCACGTGTTGCAGAGGTACCACTTCGGCGCGGCGACCTCGATGCGGACGTTGTCGACGTCCACGTAGTTTTCGGGGTTCGACGGATCGTCCCCGGCGACCTTGCCGTAGATCAGGAACTTGTAGTCGAGCTCTTCGGGGTCGAAGCGCGCAATGACCTCGGCGCGCTGGTGCTGCCAGCCGTCCCCGATGTCCTCGGAGCAGGTGTTCCACGCGCTGCAGCCGGGCGCGGCCTTGCCGGTGCCCTTGAAGAACGTGTCGAGGACGGCGAGCCCCTTGGCCTTGCCGTGCGGCTTCACGTCCGCCGAGAAGACGTAGCGCTTGCCCTTCTCCAGCCGTCCCTTCAGCTTGAAGACGTGGTAGATCGTGTCGCCGTTCGGGCGCAGGCGGAGCCCGCCGTTGGCGTTGACGCCGTAGCGGCCGATCTCGGCGTACGGGCCGACGGGGCCGTAGCAGGACGCGTCCTCGAAACTGCCATTCGCGAAGGCGTCGATGTCGCGCGCCTCCTCGACGACGCGCGTCTCGTAGCCGTCGTACTCGCTTGCGCAGGCCCCGGCGCCCAGAAGCGCCGCCGCCAGAATGCCCTTGAACGCCTTTTTCCCGATCATCGCCATCAGTCTCTCCTCATTGTGTTTGCCCGAAGTATACCATTTTCCGCGCGCCCTGAACATCTATCCTAAAGGAGAGGGTGGCCGAACGCCCCTGTCCTGTGGTATAATTTCCCGTCATGTCTATCGTCCCCCTTTTGCTGTCCGTGATTCGGACGCTGGCCGCGTTCAACGCCCTGCCGCCGGAAGCCGGCGCGGGCACGCCGCCGTTTGACGTCACGGGCACGGTGACTGTCGTCAAGCCGCCGCGCCACTTCGTGCTGGACGACGGCACGGGCCGCGCGTCGATCGACGTCGTCCACCCGCCGATGCCCGTGCGCGCCGGCGACGTCGTTCGCGTGACGGGCTACACGGAATACCACAAGAACCGCCGCCATGCGCTGATCGGCCAGGCCTACGACGTCGTCGGGCACCACCCCGCGCCACCGCCCGTCCGCGTCCGACTCGACCGTCTCCTCGCCGACGACTACGACCTTCGGTTGGTCACGGTGCAGGCGACCGTGACGGAGGCGACCGTCGACGACCTTCAGCCGAACCTTACGTTCCTGACCCTCAAGGCCGACGGGGAGAACCTGCTGCTCGCGCTCGCGGACCAGACGAACGCGACCGGCCTCGTCGGCGCCGAAGTCGCCGTCACCGGCCTCTACCAGCGCAAGCGGACGTCCGGCTGGCGGCTCTTTCTCGATCCGCGCCTCAGCCTCCTGTCGCCCGACGCCCTGCGCATCGTCAGGCCGCCGCCGTCCGACCCGTTCGACATCCCGCCGCTCGGCAACCTCGTGAACGTCCTGCCGCGCGACATCGACCAGATGGGCTACCGGCGCGTCGCCGGCCGCGTCATCGCCGTCTGGCAAGGCGACGCGGCCCTCCTGAAGACCGGCCCCGAATGGGGACAGACCCTGCGCGTCAAGTTCACGCCCGACGTCACGCCGCCCCGGATCGGCGACGCCGTCGAGGTCGTCGGCAAGCCCGAAACCGACCTCTTCAGCCTCACGCTCACCTCCGCCCGGTGGCGGCCCTGCGCGGCCGCACCGGACACGCGGCTCGCGGACGCGCCGCCCGATGCCGTCCGGGACATCTCGGCCCGCGAGGCCCTTTCAGGGCCTGACGGACACTTCCAGGTCCAGGCGCGGCTCAACGGGGAGACCGTCCGCCTGCGCGGGCATGTCGTCTCGATCCTCGAACCCGCCGGTAGCCGCGCGCACCTCCTCGTGGAGAGCGAGGGCCGTCAAGTCCTCATCGACGTCAGCAACGTCGGCGTGCCGCCGGACGTCACGCCCGGCGCCCTCCTGTCCGTCACGGGCGTCCTCCTGCTGGATACGGACGCCTGGCGGCCGCACGCCATCCTGCCGTCCATTCGCGGCTTCTTCATCGTCGCCCGGACGCCCGGCGACCTCGTCGTGCTCGCCCATCCGCCGTGGTGGACGCCGGGCAAGCTCTTCATGCTCCTGTGCGCGCTGCTCGCCACGCTCGCCGCCATCCTCGTCTACAACCGCTTCCTGAACTACATCGCCGGGCGCCGTGGCCACGAAGCCCAGCGCGAACGCACCTCCCGCGCGAAGGCCGACCTGAAGCTGCAGGAGCGCACACGCCTCGCGGTCGAACTGCACGACACGCTCTCGCAGAACCTGGAGGGCGTCGCCTGCCAGATCTCCGCAACGCGGGACGCCCTCGCCTGTGCGCCCGCCGCCGTCGAAGGCTGCCTCGACACGGCCGAGCGCATGCTGGGCTCCTGCCGGACGGAGCTGCGCCGCTGCCTGTTCGACCTGCGCGGCGACGCGCTGGCGGCCGCGACCTTCGCCGAGGCCCTGCGCCGCACGCTGAAGCCGCTGGCGCTCGACGCGGCGATCGACATCGACTTCGCGACGCGCACGGCGCCGTTCGACGACGCCGGCGTCCACGCGACCCTCTGCATCGTCCGGGAGCTCGTCGCGAACGCCGTGCGGCACGGGCAGGCGCGGCACATCCGGATCGCGGGCTCGACCGACGGGGCCACGCTGTCCGTGACCGTCGCGGACGACGGACGCGGCTTCGACCCCGACCGCCGGCCGGGGCCCGACGAAGGCCATTTCGGGCTTCAGGGCATCCACGACCGACTGCGGCGGCTGGATGGCACGCTGGCCCTCGCGTCAAGGCCCGGCGGCCCGACGGAAGTCCGCGTCACCTTTCCGTTTCGCGCGCGCAAGGGAGACGACCTGCCATGAAACGCATCCGCATCCTCATCGCCGACGACCATACGCTGCTGCGGATGGGCCTTTCGACGCTCTTCAGGTACCAGCCCGACATGACCGTCGTCGGCCAGGCTGAAGACGGCGAAGGCGCCATCCGCCTCGCCGCCGCGCTCAAGCCCGACATCGTCATTCTCGACCTCATGATGCCGAAGACGAACGGGGCCGAGGCCACGCGACGCATCCGCGCCGCCTCGCCGTCGACCGAGGTCATCATCCTCACGTCCTACGCCACGGCGCCCGAACTCGTCACGGCCGTCACGAACGGCGCGCGCGGCGCGCAGTTCAAGGGCTCGCCGACGGACGGCCTGCTCGCGGCCATCCGCACCGTCGCGGCCGGCGGCACGGCCTATGCGCCGGAAATCCGCCAGATGATCGCGGAACGGTCGCCGACGCCGGCCCTCTCGGCCCGCCAGCGCGAAGTCCTCGACGCCATCGTGCGCGGCCTCACCAACGACGACATCGCCCTGATGCTCAAGATCTCGAAAGCGCGCGTCAAGCAGCTGACGAAAGCGCTCTACGGCAAGCTCGGCGCCGCCAACCGCGCGGAAGCCGTCGCCCTCGCCCTGCGCCAGCAGCTGCTTTAGGCGCGGTCGATCCGACCTTACCGCGCGGCGGACTCGACCGGCTTCCAGACAAGCGGCTTCCGCACGAGGCGAGACGTCCAAAGGCCCTTCCGCGTCGTCTCGCCGATCCAGGCGGCATCGCCGTCGCGCGCGAACCCGCACTGTCCGCCGAAGCTCTCGTAGCGCCCGGTCACCGCAAAGGTCTTGGCGTCCAGCTTCATGATCGGCCCCTCGTAGATGAACAGGTACAGGTCGTCGCCGTCGCGGCGGATGACCTCGATGCCGAGGGGAACCTTCTGCCCGACGTCGACGACATGCGTCCGGATCAGCTTGTCGTCCCGTCCGATGTGGTGGAACTTGACTTCCGTCGGCTTCAGCGCCGGATGGCGCAGGCACCCGACCAGGAACGTGCCGTCCGCGAGAAAGCAGAACGACCCCGCGCGGTCGTTGATGTCGAGGACGTGCATCTTGATCCGCTCCAGCGTCTCGGCGTCGTACTCGCCGACCATCACGTGGCACTGGGGCGTGGTCTGCCCGCGCGGCTCGCCGTTAAAGGCGCAGACCGCCGTGTACAGCCGACCGTCCTTGACTTCCAGCCCCGCATGGTGGCCGCCGACTTCGGCCTTTCGGAGGATGCGGCCGTTCCGATCCGTCTTCACGAGGAACTCGGTGTGCGCCCACCAGATCGTGTCGCCGGACATCCAGACGTCCTGCAGGTGGCCGGGATACGTCCCCTCCAGCGCGATTTCGGGCGCCGCGCCGAAGCAGACCACGCCCACCGCCGCGCCGACCAGCGCAACCCATCCCCTTTTCGCCCTCTTGACCATCGCCTCTCCTTTTTTCGCCGTCATTTCAGCCGCTGCTCCAGCGCCGCGTCGCGCGGCCCGCCCACGGCCCGCCCCGTCTCGTAGTAGCGCCGCGCGCCCGACCGGTTGCTCGGACGGGCCTGAAGGATCAGGTTCGCCATGTTGTAGTAGGCGTAATGGCTGCGCGGATGGACGCTGATCGCCCGGTCGAGCGCGCGCTCGGCTTCCTTGTAGTTGCCGCGCAGCGTCTCCAGGACCGCCTTCAGGTTGAGCGCGGCCGCATCGTCCGGCTTCTCGGCCAGCATCTCGGAGATGTCGAGCTCCGCCGCCGCGTAGTCGCCGGACGACAAGTCGGCCATCGCCTGTTCGCGGCGCGTCCGTGGCGGCGCGGCTTTCTTCGGCGCAGCCGGTTCGGCTTCCTCCGGCACGGGCTTCGGAGGCTTCGGCACGGTCGCCTTTCCCTCCTTTTTCGCCCGTTCCTCGGCGAGCTTCCGCTCCAGCGCCGTCGTGTCGCTCACGGCGACGGCGCGCGCGTTGGACTTCACCTGCATGAGGAGCAGCGAGTCGATGGTCGCGTTCACGTACGCGCGCTTATTGCGCAGGGTCGCGAACTCGGGCCGGTCGGCCCAGGCGCGGTTCTCCGCCTCGATCGCGTCCAGGGCCGCGAGGGCGGCGCGGTACTTCTCGACCGCCTCGACGCTCTTCCCGTCCTCCGCCAGGTCTGACGCCTCGTCGATGAGCCGCGACGCCGGCTCCATCAGCTCGGACAGCCTCGGCCGCTTGGCGTCGACCTCCGTCTCGTCCGACCCGAACGGCCAGTACCAGCTCGCCCGAACGCCCGCCGCCAGAACCGCAGCCAGCGCGAAAACGCCCATTCTTCTCATCGTGAAACCTTTCCCGTTCATGTTCAAGAGTCAGCGCCCCCGTCCGGCGTTTCCAGCATCAGACGCCGAAAGGCGGCCAGTTCGTCATCCGTCACGCCGCAGCTCTTGGCATAGACCTCGATGCGCGCCTGCAGCGTCTCGCCGGGAAAGCCCTTCAGGTAGTCCAGCAGCCGCCGAAGCAGCGTCGGCTCGAACTTCTCCCCCGAATCGGAGAAGATCGACGCCTCCCAGTCGCGGCAGAGGTCCTCTTCCGACACGCCGAGAAGGCCGTTCAGGAGAAACGCCAGCGTCCCCACCCGGTCGCGTCCGCCGGCGCAGTGCGCGAGCACGGGGTAGCTCGCCTCGTCCGCCAGCAGCCGCAGGATGCGCCCGAACGGCTCCTTGCCGCGCGAAAAGCTGTCGATCACGTCATACGCGACGAACGGCTCGCGCACCCACCGGACGTGCGGGCCGAGCAGCGTCGACGTCATGCCGGCCGTCTCCTGCGGCGTGCGAAGATCCAACTCCGTCCGAATCCCGAAGTCGTCGCGCAGCGTCGCGAGACCCGCGTCCGTCACGTGCCGCGCCCCCGTCACGACCTTCTTCGTGAAGAAGCTGCCGCCCTCCATCCGCGAGCTGAACCGCAGGCCCGCCGAGCGGAAGATCCGGTTCTCCCGGACGCGCCGCCCGTCCGCCGTCCGCCAGCCGCCGAGATCGCGGAAGTTGCTGACGCCGCCCGCGTACAGGAAGCGCGGCGCGTCGGGCTCGGTGACGAACGAGGCGGCCGCCGTGTCGCGCCCGTCGAAGACCGACCAGTGGTAGCGCGCGCCGAGCTCAAGGTTCGTCAGGTAGACCTTCGCGCGGTTCGTGACGGGGAACACCTCCAGCGCGCCGCCCTCGCGGACAACCTTGAGGACGAAGAGCGCATTCGTCTCGTCCGCCGTCCAGGCGAGCTCAAGCGGACGTTGCGTGGCGCCGACGGCGGCGAGCCGGACGCGGTCCGACGGATCCCCCATCCGCAGGTGCCGCTCGTCCCGCGTACCTGCGAAGTACGCCTTCTGCGCACCCTTCAGGGTCGGGACTGTCGCGCCGTCCTTCGGCGCGACGAGGGCCAGGGCGGCCAGAAACGTCAGGATCGTCGTCATGTCGGGTCGGGCGTCTACTTCATCAGGTCGGCGAGGACGGGGTCCTTCTCGCGGATCTCCTCCGGCGTCAGGCCCTCGATCTCGTGCGGAAAGACAATCCAGTCGCTGCCGATGTCCTTCGCGACGAAGTCGGGCACGAGGTTCGTCCGGTTCTTCGCGGGCTTCCAGTAGACGCACGCGATCTTCGCGTCCGCCCCGACGGCGAGCATCCGGTCATGCACGGCGGCCGCCGTCTTGCCCGTGTCGAACACGTCGTCGATGAACAGCACCTTGTCGCCCGCGCGGAACATGCCGAAGATCTCCTCGCCGAGCGTGAAGACGACCTTGCCGTCGTTCTGCCCGAGGCCCGTGTAGCTCGCGCACTTGAGCGGCAGGTGCTTCACCTCCCACCCCGTCACCTTGAAGAACTCGTGCACGGCAATCGCGACCGGCGCGCCGCCGCGCCAGAGGCCGACGAGGAAGTCGGGCTTCCACCCGCTCTTGCGGATCTTGGCGGCGAGCCGCCACATGTCGCGCTGGTACTGGTCAGCCGAAAGGTAATGCTTCTTCAGATCCATCTCTTGATCCCCTTGGGTCCGCCCTTGAACTCGGGCATGAACGCCGATTCCCTGCCGCGACGAAGGCCGCGCAGGCTGACGAACTGGAAAAAGGTCATCATGAGGATGCAGAAGTCAAACGCGAACGAGGAGAGCTCCACATACTCGATGTCATAGAAGAACTTCTCGTCCCACGACAGCGCGTTGCGCCCGTGCACCTGCGCCCAGCCCGTGATGCCCGGCCGCACGTCGTGGCGGCGAAACTGCTTCTTCGTGTAGAGCGGCAGGTAGCGAACCGGCAGCGGACGCGGCCCGACGAGCGACATGTCGCCCTTGAGGACGTTCCACAGCTCCGGCAGCTCGTCGAGCGACGTCGCCCGCAGGAAGCGGCCGAACCGCGTCAGGCGCTCGGCGTCCGTCCCCGGCCCCTCGCGCATCGTGCGGAACTTGACGAGCCGGAACGGATCCCCGTGCAGGCCGCACCGCGCGTCCCAGAAAAGGATCGGACGCCCAAGGAAAACCCGGACGGACAGCGCGACGACCGCCATGAGCGGCCCCCACAGCGGCGCGAACAGAACAATCAGGACAATGTCAAGCGTACGTTTCATGGTGTTTGGTTGATGCGGCCTATTATACCAAAAATTCCGCCGGGGCAGAATCCGCGCCCGGAAGCAGCCGCCCAACCGCCGCGTCGAAATCCGCGCGCATCCGCTCCACGTCAACGGTCGGGAATTTCCCGTGGTCATAGAGAAGCCGTCCGTCCACGACCGTCTGCACGACATCCGAGGCGTGCATCGAATGGACGACGAGATTCGGGAGATCCAACGTCGGCCGCAAATGCAGTCGGTTCAGGTCGACGACGCAAAAGTCGGCGGGCGCGCCGACGGCAAGCCGGTTGCCGTACGTCGCCATCTCGATGACGTCCCACGGCGAGAGGACGGTCGGGTCTTTCGCGAGCCCCTTGTGGATGAGCGAGGCGAGGTGCATCTCCTCGAACAGGTCGAGGTTGTCGTTTGACGCACAGCCGTCCGTGCCGAGCGCGACCTTGACGCCCAGCTCCAGTGCGCGCGGAATGCGCGCAAAGCCCGAACCGAGCTTCATGTTGCTGGACGGATTGTGCACAAGCACGACGTTCTTCTCTTTCAGGATACGGAAATCGTCGTCCGTGCACCAGACGCCGTGCGCGGCGAATCCGCCGCAGTCGAGAAGCCCCGTCGCCGCGAGATACGCAACCGGCGTCCGCCCATGACGCGCGAGGCAGTCGCGGTGCTCCTTCTCCGTCTCGGAGACGTGGACGTGGACGGGACGCTTCAGCTCGCGGTTGTTCACGTCCGCAAGCGCACGGCAGAACGGCTCATCCGTCAGGTATTCGGAATGGATGCAGACGTGCGCGCGCGGATGCGCCCGCGTAAAGGCAATGCATTCTTCCAGCCGTCCGGGCACGAACGAAAGGCCCACGCGCGAGACGGACGCCTTGAGGCCGACGTCGTCGAACGCCGCCTCGCCCGCGTCCGGGAAGTCGTACATGTCGATCACCTGCGTCGTGCCGCCCGCAAGCATCTCCAGCGCACCCCAGCGGACGCCGGCGCGGATGTCGTCCGCCGTCATCTTCGCCTCGATCGGGAAGATCGCCTCCTCCAGCCATCGCTGCAACGGTAGCCCCCCGCCCACGCCGCGCACGAGCGTCATCGCCGTGTGCCCGTGGCAGTTGACGAGGCCGGGGAGGAGGAGATGGCGAAAGGAAGAAGGAAGAGGGAAGAAGGAAGAAGGATGAGGGAAGAAGGAAGAAGGAGAATGGGAAGAAGCGGTGGGGACAGTCCGCACAAGCTCGATTTTCGAGATGCGGGAGCCTTCCGTCTCAAGGCTGCCGAACCCGACCGTGCGGTTCGGCAGCAGCAGCGCGACATTTTCGAATTTCATGTGCCTGTCACCGCCAGTTCTGCCGATCCGCGAAATCCATGTAGCGATCCCAGTCGTACGGCGTCAGGTTGTGGATGCCCGTCCGCAAATGGTAGGAGACGGAGCCCTCCTGAAGCGGCGTGTCCGGCGGCGGGAAGTCCGTGCCGACAAGCCCCTTCCGCCCGTACAGCTCCCATGCCGGAGACGCCAGCCGCCCCGTCTGGAACTCGCCCTCCTGTCCGGCCCAGTGGTCTTCCGTCGCCGAGCCGATCGCCAGGAGGCGCGGCGCCATGAGCGCGGCCCACATGTGCGCGTCGAACGGCAGCAGGTGCTCCTTCCGCCGGTGCTTCATGAAGTTGCCGCAGAACCAGCTTCCGAGGACGGCGATCTGGTCATAATGCTCCGAGAGCGGCAGGTCCATGTGGTTGAGCTTCGCGCCGCAGCACCCCGAATCGTTGACGCAGGCCATCGCGAAGCGCGCGTCCGTCACGCCCGTGAGCAGCGCGGTCTTGCCGCCGCGCGAGTGCCCGACGACGGCGACGTGCCGCGCGTCCAGCGTCGGCTCGGTCTCGATCCAGTCCATCACGCGCGACGCGCCCCAGGCCCAGGCCGAGAGGATGCCCCAGCTTTCCGGCGTGCGCTCCTCGACCTTCTGGAAGACGCCGAAGACGCCGTTCGTGAAGTCCCAGGCGCCGTCGCGCGCCAGGTCGCCGTTGAAGAACGCCAGGGCCGCGTAGCCGCGCGCGACGATCTGCTCGGCCGGCCAGAAGCCGCTCTTCTCGACCCGGTCGGGGTCAAGATTCTTCTTCGGGTCGCGGTTGCAGATGAGCAGGAAGGCCGGCGCGGGCTTCGCCGCCGTGGCGCCCGCCGGGATGAACGCCGTCAGGACAAAGGACGACTTTCCGTACGGCCCGCCGTACGAGACACGGATGCGCTTGCGCACCGCCTGGCCGTCCATCATCACGCGATCCGGCCCCTCGGCCGCGAAGGAGAGGTCCGACGGACGCTCAACCGGACGCTTCCCGTAGAGTTCGCGCAGGAAGGTCTCGCGGATTTCGGGGCGGCGCACGCGCTCCCACGTCGCGCGGTCGGCGACCGGCCGGCCGTCGTCCGTCTTCATCAGCTCCGGCACGTCCGTCGGCGCCACCCGCCGCGCGGCCTCCGCCGCCGTCTGGTAGCGGAAGTAGCGGCGCGGCCCCGCCGGCAGCACGAAGACGTCGCCCTCGCGGCGGAAGTGCGTCACGGTCGAGCCGCCCTTCACGTCAACCACCTGTCCGCGCGCGACGTCCGGCAGCGTCAGCCGGAACTCGCCCGTCCCGGAGACATGCGAATAGAGAACCGTCCGCCAGCCGTCGCGCACGAACGACCACGCCCGGATCTCCGGCGGCGACGGCAGCCGCGTCAGCTTCACGAGGTGATAGACGTCGCGCTCGTCCTGCACGAGATGGTATTCGTCGCCGGGCACGCGCAGGGCCTCCTTCTGCGCGTCCGTCAGCCACCCTTTCGCCCGGACGTCCTCCCAGCGGCGCATCACCTCCAGGATGTCGTCGATCCGGGGATGCCGCGCCATCGCCTCGATCCGCATCTGCACCGACGCCGGCGAATCCCACGCCGCCGCCTTGGAGGTCCCGTACTCCCACATGTCCGGCTGGACGCCCATCGTCCGCACGCCGCGAATCGTCGCGCCCGGCTCCCAGAAGCCCCACCAGCCGAAGTTCACGCGCGTGAAGTCCTGTCGCATGAGCGGCGCTTCCGCCAGCGGGTACTCGACGATTTTCTCCTTGAACTCCTCCGGGGCGAAGACGTCGAAGGCGTTGGCCCCCGACAGCATGTGCCAGCCGAAATGGGCCTTCGCCGCGCCCTCGCCGAGGAGGGGCTGCGGATCGAGCCGCTTCCACATCCGGTACTGCGCGTTGGGGACATGGAACGCATACGGCGGCTGGACGCCCTCCGAGCCGTCGAAGTAGACGAAGCGCATGCCGGCCTTCCAGAACGCGCCGAAGATCTCCGCGCGGACATCCTGCAAATCGCTGTCCTGCTTGAGGTAGAAGTCCTGTCCGCCGTATTCGCAGACCCAGGCCGTGCCGCCGATCAGGCCCTCCTCATGCGCGGCGGCCGGCGTCTCGCCGTAGCCGCGCGTCACGCCCGTGAACCGGTAGGGCCGCTCGGTCGTGAAGCCCTCGTACGTCATCAGCTCCCGGCCGAACTTGAGGATCCGGCAGCGCGGACTGCGCTCGGCGTTCTGCGGGTTCTCGTCCACGTAGACCTCCGTGTCCGCCGGCCCCAGCGGACGCGCCAGCGTGTAGTGCTCGCGCAGCGCGATCCGACGGTCGGCCCCGCCCTTCACGAAGACCGACTTCTTTTCGAGGAACGTGTGCAGGACATGGACGCCCGGCACGAGGCCGGCGGCGTGGATCTCGTCGAGCGTCCGCTTCACGTCGGCGATTCCGTTCGGATAGGCCCCCGAATCGAGCGACCAGTCGCCCCGGTCGCTGAAGAAGCGCGCCGCGCTGATCAGCATCAGGCGGAATCCGCCCCGCTTCGCCGCGTCGATGTGCCGCGCGGCGTTCGACGGGCTGAAGTCGCTCGCGAAGTAGATCGAGGCGTTGACGAGCGGATGGCGACGGTTCGCGACGCCCTGCGGCAGCCCGTAGTCGCTTTCCAGCGCGGCGAGGCGGTCGAGAATCGCGTCGCCGCCCGCATCGACCACGAGCGCCGCGCCGGTGCCGCGCAGCCGCACCGACCGGTCGGCGACCGCGCGCATCACCCGGTAGCCCGCGCGCCGCTCGGACGAGACGAGCGCGTGCTCGGACGTCGAGAAGACGCCGACGGCCGCCGCGCCGTCCCACTGCACGTTCAGCCACTCGCCGAAGTTCGCGCGGCTCCTGACCGGCAGCTGCACGAGGCAGAACTCGTCCACGGGCGGCGCGGTGAAGTCCAGCGGAACCGTCGTCGTCGGACACAGCGGATAGGACTTCTCCGTGAGGATGAAGTCCGCCAGCGTGAAGGCGATGTAGTCGTCCGTCACCTTCACGTCGACCGCCGCCTCGTAGGGCGCGATCTCGAACCCGACGACGAGGCGGTCGCCGTCGCGGCGCAGGCGGTTCGCCGGATAGGTCGTGCGCGCGTTCGGGTAGGCGAGCTTGATCTCGTTGTTGAACGGACGCGGCTGCGTCACGGAAAAGAGCGGCGTCGGCTCGCGCACGTCCAGCAGCTCCTCGCCTGTCGCCTTCAGCCGCAGCGACCGCACAATCGCGTCGTCGCCGACGACCAGCCGAAAGCGCACATTCTCAAGCGTCACGTCCGCCCGCGCCGAACAAGCGGCCGTCAGCGCGACAACGGCACACAGCAGTCTTCTCATCTCTACTCCTTAAGGGATTTGGGAAATTCAGGAGCGGTTAGTTTAGCATAAACCGTCCCGAAAGGTCAATGCGCCAGCCGCCGTCAGACGAGGTTGTAGGCGTCGAGGTCGAGGGCGATGCGCAGCGCGGCAGGCGCGGGGCGCGCGGCGGAAAGCCAGCGCCAGGCCCGGACGATCGCCGAGGCCGACGCAGCGCGCACCATCACCTGCCAGCGGTACCAGCCCTCGGCCTTCTCCAGCGCGCTCGGCATCGCGTCCGTCACCGTCAGCCCCGCGCACTTCGCGAGCGACGCGGCGTACATCGTCGCCCAGTCGCCGACGAGCTTCAGGTCCTTCGACTTGAAGTTGACCATCGCGAGGTGGCAGTACGGCGGAAAGAACCCCTCTTCGCGCGCCTTCAGCTCGTCCGCCGCGAACGCGGCGAAGTCGCCGCGCACGACCGCCCGCAAGACGGGGCTCTCGATCTCGTGGCTCTGGATGAAGACCTCGCCCGGCAGCTCCGCCCGCCCCGCACGGCCCGCGACCTGCGCGAACAGCTGGAAGCTCCGCTCGACCGCCCGGAAGTCCGGCATGTTGATGGAGCTGTCCGCGTTGAGGACGCCGACGAGCGTGACGTTCGGGAAGTCGAGGCCCTTCGCGATCATCTGCGTGCCCAGGAGTACGTCCGCCTCCTGCCGGCGAAAGACGTCGAGGATGTCGTCGTGCGTGTGCTTGCGCGACGTCGAGTCGGCGTCCATCCGCAGAACCTTCGCGCGCGCAAAGCACTTCTTCAGGGCGGCCTCCGCCCGCTGCGTGCCGATGCCCCGGTATTCGAGCGCGGGCGCATGGCAGGCCGGACACGTCGCCGGACGCGCGACCCAGCCGCCGCAGACATGACAGCGCAGACAGTCGTCCGCCTGGTGGTAGGTGTACGGGAGGCCGCAGTCGGGGCATTCAATCACGTGTCCGCACGCCTCGCAGACGACCTGCCGCGAATAGCCGCGCCGATTGAGGAAGAGGATCGTCTGCTCGTGCCGATCGAGGCGCAGCCGAATCGCGTCCAGTAGGTCGGGCGAGAAGATCGAGCCGTCGCGCATCTCGACGAGACGGACGGTCGGGAGCGTCCCCGCGCCCGCGCGGCACTTCATCGTCGCAAGGCGGTACTTGCCGCGCGCGGCGTTGAGCCAGCTTTCGAGCGACGGCGTCGCGCTGCCGAGGACGACGCGCGCGCCCTCGATCGCGCCGCGCAGCACCGCGACGTCCCGCGCATGGTAGCGCGGCGTCTCGTCCTGCTTGTAGGAGGTCTCGTGCTCCTCGTCCACGACGATCAGCCCCAAGTCCCTGACGGGCGCCCAGACGGCGCTGCGCGGCCCGACGACGACGCGCGCCGCGCCCGCGCGGATGCGGTGCCACTCGTCGTAGCGTTCGCCGTCCGAGAGCGCCGAGTGCAGGACGGCCACGCGGTCGCCGAAGCGCGAGGCAAAGCGCTGGACGGTCTGCGGCGTCAGCGAGATCTCCGGCACCATGACGATCGCGCCGCGCCCCGCGTCAAGCTCGCGCGCAATCGCCTGCAGGTAGACTTCGGTCTTGCCGCTCCCCGTCACGCCGAAAAGAAGGGTCGGCGTCACGGGTTTTGCGGGGGGCTGCGCCGTCAGCCCCCCGCCCGCCGAAACGGGCGACTCGATCAAATCCAACGCCGCCTGCTGCTCGGCGTTGAGCGGCCAGGGCTTCGACGGCAGGATGCGGCGGCTGCCGAGGGGGCTGCGCCGCTTCGCGCGCACGGCGACCGTGACGAGGCCGATCGCCTCCAGCCGCCGCAGCGCGGCGGGCGTCGTCTTCAGCTCGCGGCAGAGCGACGTCAGCCACCCGCCGCCCAGCCGCACGAGGTTGTCGTAGAGCCAGCGCTGGCGGGGAGTGAGAGAAGGAAGAGGGAAAAGGGAAGAAGGAAGAAGTGCGGATGGTTGGCTTTCTGACGAGACGTTCGCCTCTGTCTGTACGGAAAGAAAATTTGTAGATTCCTCACTTTTTCCTTTTTCCTTCTTCCTTCTTCCTTTCCCCGTTCTGACCTCGACGAACAGCTGCTCGCGCGGCCGCGCGTTCTTCTTCAGCACCGCCGCCGGGAGCGCCGCCTTCAGAACCGACTCCAGCGGCGCGGCCGTGTAGGCCGCGACCTTCTTCACGAGTTCCAGCAGCTTCGGCGAGAAGAACGGCGTCTCGTCAACAATCGCCGTAACCGGCTTCAGGCGATAGGCCGAGGGAGAAGGAAGAGGGAAGGGGGAAGAAGGAAGAGGGAAGAAGGAAGAGGGAAGAGGGAAGAAGGAAGAGGGAAGAGGGAAGAAGGAAGAGGGAAGAAGTGCGGTAGCTGAAGCGTCTTCTTTGTGTTGCGCAGACAAACAAGAAGATGAAAAATCCACACTTCTTCCTTTTTCCTTCTTCCTTTTTCCTTCGCCTTCGCCTTCGCGCGACAGCGCGAGGGCGAAGCCGCGTGCCTCGCGGTGGCCGAACGGAACGGAAAGAAGCTGGCCGACGGCCAGCTTCTCTTCAAGCGCTTCGGGCACCTCGTAGGTGAAGAGCCGATCGAGCGCCAGGTCGATCGCGACCTTGACGAGCATTTCGCCTTAGAGATCCATCAGCGTCGGTGCGTCGGTATAGCTCGAGTTGTCGAAGCTCTGGCGGTCGAAGAAGACGTCAAGACGGCAGTTCTTCGACTTGAAGACCTTCGTGCCGCCGCCCTTGCGCACGACCACGCAGGCCTTGTTGCCGAACGGCGTCGAATACTTCTCGCCCATCTTGACCTTCTGCGTGTCGGAGCCCGTGCTCTTCTGCATCGCCGTGCTGATGGTATCGCGGTTCGCGTTCCGCGAGACGAAGACGGGCAGGACGTCCGGCATCTCGTTCTGGATGTTCTTCGCCACGTACCAGGCGATGTTGTCCTTGGTGAACTCCTGGCCGGTAAGCGCCGGGACGCCGCTGCCCGAGACCGTGCTGACGTCGATGTCGACGTACGGATCCCAGTCAGCCGAGCCGTAGGAACCCTCGCCGCCCTTCATGCCGAAGAGGTAGTTGAAGAATTCCGTCGAACTTTTGATGGACTGGGAAGCGATGTCGCCGCTCGTGTCGTTCTTGTCGGCAGGCGTCTCTTGTGGCCAGACGGACGCCAGGCCCGACGCCTCGCGGTCGGTGTTGCACTGCGTGATCGCGACGAACAGGTTGCGGCCGCGCATGGCCATGGCGGCCGTGTTCGCCGACAGCATGGCGGACGAGATGGCGGGGAACAGCGCACCCATCAGGATGCCGAGAATGCCGATCACGACGAGGAGTTCGACAAGCGTAAAACCGTTGGACTGCTTTTTCATGTTGATTGAACCTTTTTTAGTTTTGTTTTGGTGTCTGTATTATCTCACAAATTTCACTTTCGTTCAAGTGCCCTCCGCAAATAGGGCAGGTAGGCGACCGTGTAGGTGTAGAGGCTCCAAAGCGTCAGCGCGACGAGGCCCGCCTCGACGGCGTAGCACGTCGCGAGCCACGGGCCCTCCCACGACGTCGGCGCGAGCCGGTGGAAGCAGAGGTAGACGTAGATCCAGCCCGCGCCGGGGAACGACAGCGCCGTCCGCACCTTGCCGAGCCACATCGCCGCGACGTCCGCCCCGTAGAGCGCGCCGACCGATCGCATGAACGTGACCCACGTGTCGCGCAGCATGTAGAGGACGGTGAAGCCCACCATCACGAGCGCGTGCACCTCGTTCCCACCCTGATGCAGAACCTGCCAGGAGAGGACGGGGAACGCCACGAGGTAGAAGATCTTGTCCATCAGCGGGTCGGCCATCTTGCCGAGCGTCGAGACGACGTTCCACCGCCGCGCGAGCGCGCCGTCCCAGGCGTCCGTCAGCCCCGAGAGGAGCATCGCGAGGCAGGCCCCGGCCGCGAGCGCGAGGCTCGCGCCCCCCGTCGGCTCGGCCAGCAGCTCCTGCACGACCGCGAGCGCCGCCCACACGAAGATGAGCGGCACGCGCGCGAACGTCAGCGCGTTGACGAAGCGGGACTGTGCGCGGCGCGTCACGACTCGCTCAGCCCCTCCGCCACGACCTCCTGCATGACGCCGAGCGTCTCCTGCAGCTGGACGAGCCGCGCCTTCAGGGCCTCAGCCTTCGCCTCCGCCTTCTGGTAGTTGCGCCGCGTCGCGAACAGCTGCTTCAGGATCTCGCCCGGATCGAGATCGAGGTCGGTGAGCTCCATGCCGTCGGGAATCGGCACAAGCACCGGCTCGCCGCATTCCGAGCAGTTGATCTGGAGCCCCGCGCCGCGATAGTCGATCACGAGGTTCTTGCCGCAGTGCGGACAGTCGAAGACGATGTCCGTGTCGCGGATTTCCGTTTCGTCCCCGGTTTCGCGCACGGGAACTTCGCTTTCCACATATTCGTGTTCTGCCATGCCAAATGTCCTCTTTCGTGATTGTTGGGGGCATTATACCAAAAATGACGAAACGCGACAAATCGGCGCACAAACGGGGAGGCGTTTTTGGTATAATCTGCGACATGGCAAATCAGACGAATCAGGCCTGGCGCTCGTGGCTCGTGATCGCGCTCGTCGCGCTCGCGTTCTTCGCGATGTACCGGGCGAACCCGAACCCCGAGACGACGCGCTCGCTGTCGCTCCTCGAATTCTACCAGGCGATGGAGCAGGGCAAGCTCGTCGAGCCCGTCACGCGCGTCGTCGACCGCGACGAGGGCGAGACGTTCCTCACGGGCGAGGCCGAGACGGACGAGCTTGACGACGCGGGCGCGCCGAAGAGGTACCGCTACCGCGTGCCGCTCGTCCCCGGCGAGAACGAGGCGACGATGGGCGACCTCCTGGAGAAGAGCGTCAAGGTCGTCGTGCGCGAGCGCAAGAGCCCCCTCTCGCCGTTCGTGATCCAGCTCCTGTTCTTCTTCGGCTTCATGTTCCTCTTCTACTGGTTCTTCTACCGCCGCGTCGGCGGGGGCGGCGGGATGTTCGGCTTCGGCAAGTCGAAGGCGAAGATCCTGACCGGCAAGGAGGACAAGGCGAACAAGGTCACGTTCGCCGACGTCGCGGGCGTCGACGAGGCGAAGGAGGAGGTCGAGGAGATCGTCGCGTTCCTGAAGGACCCGAGCGCGTTCCAGAAGCTCGGCGGGCGCATCCCGAAGGGCGTCCTCCTCGTCGGGCCGCCGGGCACGGGCAAGACGCTCCTCGCGAAGGCGATCGCCGGCGAGGCGAAGGTGCCCTTCTTCGCGATGAGCGGCAGCGACTTCGAGGAGATGTTCGTCGGCGTCGGCGCGAGCCGCATGCGCGACGTCTTCAACGAGGCGAAGAAGCGCGCGCCCTGCATCGTCTTCATCGACGAGATCGACTCCATCGGCCAGAAGCGCACGGGCGCCGGCGCGCTCGGCGGCAGCCACGCCTACGAGCAGACCCTGAACACGATGCTCGTCGAGATGGACGGCTTCGACGCGAACGAGGGCGTGATCGTCATCGCCGCGACGAACCGCCCCGACACGCTCGACTCGGCCCTCCTGCGCCCCGGCCGCTTCGACCGCCAGGTCGTCGTGGAGCTGCCGACCCTCAAGGGCCGCAAGGAGATCCTGGAGCTCCACGGCAAGAAGATCACCTTCGCCCCCGACGCCGACCTCGACCGCGTCGCGCGCGGCACGCCCGGCTTCTCCGGCGCGGACCTCGCGAACCTCCTCAACGAGGCCGCCCTGCTCGCCGTGCGCAAGAAGCTCGCGGGCGTCGACATGGCGACCCTCGACGAGGCGCGCGACAAGGTGATCTGGGGCCGCGAGCGCAAGTCCGCCGGCTACTCGCAGCGCGAGCGCGAGACGACGGCCTGGCACGAGGCGGGCCACGCGCTCCTGCAGGTGCTCCTGCCCGACACCGACCCGCTCCACAAGGTGACGATCATCCCGCGCGGCCGCGCGCTCGGCGCGACGATGGCCCTGCCGGAGAAGGACGTCCTCAACCACACGCGCAAGTACTTCCTCGCGGAGATGCGCCTCTGCTGCGGCGGGCGCATCGCGGAGGAGGTCTTCACCGGCGACGTCTCGACCGGCGCCGCGCAGGACATCGCCCAGGCGACGCAGATCGCGCGCGAGATGATCTGCAAGTACGGCATGAGCGAGAAGTTCGGCTTCCAGGCGTTCATGGAGCCCTCGCAGTTCTCGAACGGCGACCTGCCGCCCGCCTTCAGCGAGGAGACCTCGCGCGAGATCGACGCGGAGGTGAAGCGGCTCATCGACGAGGCGTACGCCGACGCGAAGCGCGTCATCGACGCGCACCGCGACAGGCTCGAGCTCCTGGCGAAGACGCTCATCGAGAAGGAGACGATGGACGGACGCGAAGTGGAGGCGCTGGTCAATGGCTGAGTGGGTCGACCTGTCGGCGATCGCGCAGATCGCGATCCTCTACCTCGTCATCTACGCGATCCTGAAGCGCGCGCGCGGCTCGCGCTTCGGGCAGGTCCTCATGGGCGTCGGGCTGCTCGCGGCCGCCCTCACCCTCTTCACGTTCGTCTTCCACTTCGACGTCCTCTCCGTCATCCTGCGCAGCCTCCTCGTCTACCTCGCGATCTCGACGGTCGTCATCTTCCAGCCGGAGATCCGACGCGGCCTCAGCCAGGTCGGCGCGTTCGGCTCGCTCGAGAAGCGCCGCTACCAGCCCGACGGCGGCGCGACGCCGGAGTTCATCGCCGAGTCGATCCTCCATCTCGCCGCGCGCAAGATGGGCGCGCTGATCGCGTTCGAGCGCGGCATCAGCCTCCGCAGCTACGAGGAGACGGGCGTACCGCTCCACGCGACGTTCTCGCGCGAGCTCCTGACCTGCCTCTTCACGCCGCCCCTGCCGCTCCACGACGGCGGCGTCACGATCCGCGACGGGCGCCTCTCCGCCGCGCACTGCATCTTCCCCGTCTCGAACAACCCCGACCTCATCGTCAGCGGCATGCGCCACCGCGCCGCCGTCGGCCTCTCGGAGGAGACGGACGCGCTCGTCGTCGTCGTCTCGGAGGAGTCGGGGGCCGTGTCCGTCGCCCACAACGGGCGGCTCATCCGCTATCCCGACGCCGCCGCGTGCGCGCCCTCGCTCGTGCGCTGGCTCGCGAAGGCCATGTTCCGCGAGCACAAGGCCAGTCGCCTGCTCGGGAAGCTCCAGGACCGCTTCATGAAAGGGGCCCGCAAATGAAACGACTCGAATTCCTGACGGGGAACTGGGGCCTCAAGCTGCTCGCCCTCGTCCTCGCCATCGTCCTCTACCACGCCGTCAAGCAAGGCTCCGCCGAGGGCGGAGCGTCCGCCAGCAACGCCCATGACCGAACAGCCCTCCAGACTCCCTGACAGCGCCGAGACGCGGCGCAGCGTCGTCGCGTGGCTCCTCTTCCCGCTCGCGCTCTTCCCGCTGGGCGCGCTGATCTCCTACGACTGGCGCGCGCGTCCGGAGCTGTGTGTGCCGCCCGCGCCCTCGCACAACTGGATCGGCGCGCTCGGCGACGGCTTCGCCTATTACGGCTACCTCGTCTTCGGCCTCGCGATCTGGATCGTCCCGCTCGTCTGCGTCATCGCCGCGCTCTGCCTCATCCGGGGCCGCCGCATGCGCCCCGGCCGCCGCGAGATCTGGTTCACGGCGTTCCTCGCGTCCGTCTCCTGCCTCCTGCAGGTCCTCGGCGCCCACGCGAACGGCATCTCGTCCCTCGCCGCCCGCCTGAACCTCGCGGACGCCGGCGGCGCGATCGGCTACCTGCTGATGACGCGCTGCCTCTCGCCGCTCCTGAGCGACTTCGGCTCGGCCGTCCTCGTCGTCATCGGCATGGCCCTCTCGCTCGTCGGCGCCGTCGGCGTGCGCAACCTCGCCGACTTCTTCGCCGCGATCTTCCGCTGGGCGCTGGGGGCGAAAGGAAGAGGGAAGAAGGAAGAGGGAAGAAGTTTCGCGGGTGCCCCCGACTCGTCTTTATCGGAGCCGGCGACTTCAGTCGCCGCCGACGTCGCCGCCGCGAAAGAGGCCGCCCGCCGCCAGCGCGCCGAGGAGAAGGAGCGCATCCGCCAGGAGAAGCTCGCCGCCAAGGAGGCGCGCCGCGCCGAAAAGGAGGCCGCCAAGCTCGCGAAGTGGGAGGCCAAGCACGGCGGCCGCGCCGAAGCCGCCGCAGCTTCGCCCGCGCCGCTCGCGAAACAACCCCCAACATTATCGAAGCCGGCGACTTCAGTCGCCGACGCCGCCGAGGCCGAAGACAAGGGCCCGTACCTGCTGCCGCCGCTCTCGCTCCTCAATCCGCTCAAGAAGTCGTCCGCCGACCACGGCGACGTCGAGGAGATGACCGCGCGCCTCATCAACACGCTCAAGATCTTCGGCATCGACGCCTCGCTCGCCTACACCGTGCAGGGCCCCGTCGTCACCAAGTACGCGCTCAACCTCGCGCCCGGCATCCGCTACTCGGCCGTCACGAACATCTCCGACAACCTGATGGGCGCCCTCCACGCGAAGTCGCTCCGCATCGAGGCCCCGATCCCCGGCGAGGAGGCGATCGGCATCGAGGTGCCGAACCGCGCCCCCGCCGGCATCTCCTTCCGCGAGATCATCGAGTCGGACGCCTGGCGGAACGCCAAGGGCGAGCTCCCCCTCCTCTTCGGCAAGGACGCCGCCGGCAAGGAGCTCGTCGCCGACCTCGCGTCCATGCCGCACATGCTCGTCGCCGGCGCGACCGGGCAGGGCAAGTCCGTCTGCCTCAACTCGCTCATCAACGGCCTCCTCATGACGAAGACGCCTGAGCAGCTGAAGCTCATCATGGTCGACCCGAAGTCCGTCGAGTTCACGAGCTACGCCGCGCTGCCGCACCTCATCGTGCCGATCATCACCGAGAACCAGAAGGTCGTCTTCTCGCTCAAGTGGGCCGTCGCGGAAATGGAGAAGCGCCTGAAGCTCTTCGCCCGCGCGCGCGTCCGAAACATCTACGACTTCAACCACCGTCCGAGCTTCACGCAGACGGACATGTTCGGCAACGACACCGCCGTCGGCAGCGACATGCCGAAGACCGTGCCGTACATCGTCATCATCATCGACGAGGTCGCCGACCTCATGTCGCAGTGCTCGAAGGAGGTCTCGCCGCACATCGCGCGCCTGACGGCCAAGGCCCGCGCCGCCGGCATCCACCTCATCCTCGCGACGCAACGCCCCGACGCGCGCATCATCACGGGCGCGATCAAGGCGAACATCCCCGGGCGCGTCGCCTTCAAGACGGCGACCGGCATCGACTCGCGCACGATCCTCGACGCGGGCGGCGCGGAGAACCTGATCGGACGCGGCGACATGCTCTTCAAGTCGAAGGACGGCCTCCTGATCCGCGCGCAGGGCGCGTGGATCAGCGACCCGGAGATCGAGCGCATCGTCAAGTTCATCGAAGAGCACTCGACCGTCCAGTTCGACGACCGCTTCACGAAGAAGCTCTCGACGATCAAGGAGGCCGAGGAGGACCTCTTCGCCGACCCCGAGGAGGAGGCCGCGAGCGCCAAGGCCTCCGCCGCCGAGGCGCGCGCGCAGGTCAAGGCCGACGCGGCGGCGGACGACTTCAAGAAGGCCGTCGAGTGCGTCATCAACACGCGCCGCGCCTCGACCTCGCACTTCCAGCGCCAGATGGGCTGGGGCTACAACCACGCGGCGAAGATCCTCGACATGCTGACCGAACGCGGCATCGTCTCCGCCCCGCAGGGCATGGGCCCGCGCCAGATCATCATGTCGCAGGAGGAGCTTCTCGCCGTCTTCAACGGCAACGACGCGGGCACGCCCGCCGACGGGGCCGACGCCACGGCCGAACCGCCCGACGCGGGCGAGGCCGACGGCGACCTGCCGCCGGACGGCGAACCCGATCTCTTCATCCAGGAGGAACAGACACCATGATCGAATTCGGAAAGACCCTGCGCGCCGCGCGCGAGGCCAAGGGCCTCTCGGTCGCCCAGCTTGCGGAAATGACCCACATGACGCCCGCGCGCGTCGAGGAACTGGAGACCGAGAACTTCGCCAGCATCCCCGCCGCCATCTACGGACGCGGCTTCGTGCGCCTCTACTGCAGCGCCGTCGGCCTCGACCCCAAGCCCCTGGCCGACGAGTTCACGGAAATCTTCAACGGCAACCGCGACCCGGAAATCCGCGAACGCGCCCCCGAACCCGAGCCGATTCACGCCAAGGCCGACTCTGCTGATTCGCGTGCGGCGGAAGAAGATCTCGTGCGACAAGAAGATGATCTCACACGGAGCCACGGAGCCACGGAGACTGGATTGGCGGATTTGGGGGAAGAGGCGTCTTCAATGGAAGGTTCTCAAAGCCTCACTGAAAGCCCAACTCCCACCCCATCCGACAACCTCTTCGACGAACCGACCAAAACATCAACCCCCACGCATACCTCCGTGCCTCCGCATCTCCGTGTGAGCCCAGACACCGAACCTGAGGCGACGTCTGCCACCGAAGAGCCACACGGGCCGACGCTCTCGCGCTACGCCGCGCCGCTGCACGACCGACCGAAGCTCGCCGTTCCGGCGTCCGTCTGGCGCCTCGCGCTGCTCGGCTGCGCCGCCCTGCTCGTCCTCTGGGCGCTGGCCGTGGGTGTGCGCGCGCTTTATCGCGCGACTGGCGGTACGCCCGGCGAAGCCCCGTCGGCCGAAGCCGCGCCAGCCGAGACGCCGCCCCCTTCTGCTTCGGCGAAAACCGACGCGAAGCCAACCCCGTCCGCCACCGAAACGCCCGTTTCGACGAGCCCAGCCGACGGCCCGCGCACGCCGCAAAAAATCCCCGCCCTTTACATCGACTGACGCCCCGACGGGCGCGCGGCCGCCCCCTCTCGCGCGCTGAAATCTCTCGCGCGTGGTGAAGCCTGTCCTGTGCGCTAAAGTCTGTCCTGTGCGCTAAAACCTGTCCTGTGCGCTAAAGCCTGTCCTGTGCGCGAGGCGCAAGCCTCGTCGCCGCGTACCGTTCGCGCGAAAGCCTCGTAACCGCCCCTAAAGCCTCTCAGGCGCGAAAGCACAAGAGGGCGATGCCCGTCAAGATCAGGGCCAACGCAAGCCCCTTTCGCCGAAGGTTCGTCTCGTGAAAGAAGAGCGCGCCGAGCACGAACGTGATCACGACCGAAAAGCGGCGCATGAGCGAGCAGACGGAAATCGGGACGTCGGGCAGGGACAGGCCCTGAAAGTAAAGCCAGTCTGCGCACATGAGAAGCACGCCGACGAGCGGAATCGTCCATCGCCAGGCGAAGGGATGCGGCGAAAGCGACGCGCGCAACAGCCGCGCCCCCACGAGGCATGCGGCGTAGACGGGCACAAGACCGCACTGAAAGACGAGCTGCGTCGGCTCGACCGGCACGCGCGCGACCTGGAAGACGTACTTGTCGAACAGCGCCGAAAGCGCCGAGCAGCACATGCCGGCGACCGCGCACCAGACGGCCCGGTTGCGGAGAAAGTCAATGCCCTCGTGACGGCCCGCCCAGGAGAAGACCCAGTAGCCCAAAAAGACGGCCAGCATCCCCACGGCCTGCCGCGCAGTCGGAATCTCGCCATACGCGAACAGGGCCACGAGAAAGACAAGCGCGGGCGCAGAGGCCCGAATCGGCGTCGCGACCGTGAGAGGCAGCGTGCGCAGTCCGCAGAAGGTGAAAATCCACGAGACGGCGACAATGACCGACTTCGCGAGGCCCAGGCCGAACACCTGCGCGTCCACCGCCGCGACCGTCGCGCCAAGCCGCCCCGTCGCGGCAAGTCCGACGAGGAACGCCGCGCACCCGAAGCTCGTCGAGCACAGCAAGACCGGCAGAACCGCGTTCTCGCGGACGCTCGCCTTCTTCGCGAGATCGTACAGCGCGAGGAAGCACGCGCTCAGCAGAATCCACGCCGTCCAGTTCACCTCAAGCCTTCCTCCCGTCCGGCGTTCGGCAGACTGTTGCGTCCGCCGAACGCCGATTATGGTATAATACGCAGACCTGTTCAGGAGAGTTGGCGGAGCGGTCGATCGCGGCGGTCTTGAAAACCGTTGAGGATGCAAGTCCTCCGGGGGTTCGAATCCCTCACTCTCCGCCAACCCTCACGTCAGAACTCCAGCGCCTCGTACATCTTCGCGAGGAACTCGGCGTAGGTCATGCGCGACTGCGTCATCGAGTCGCGCTCGCGCACGGTGAACGTGCCGTCGGCGACGGTCTGCGCGTCGACGGTGATGCACCACGGCGTGCCCGCCTCGTCCTGGCGGCGGTAGCGGCGGCCAATCGCGCCCGACACGTCCCACTGGCAGTTGACCTTCTTCTGGAGCTTCCTGAAGATCTCGCGCGCAATCCGGTCCTGGTCGGGATCCTTCTTGATGAGCGGGAAGATCGCGACCTTGACGGGCGCCACCTTCGGATGGAAGTGCAGCACCGTGCGGACGTCTTCCTTGCCCTTCTCATCCGTCAGCTTCTGCTCCTCGTACGCCTCGCACAGGAGCGCGAGCATCAGGCGGTCGACGCCGGCGGACGGCTCGATCACGTGCGGCACGTACTTGCCGTCGAACAGGTTCTCGCAGAACGTCTTGGCCTGCACCTCGATGTCGGCGACCTCGTCGGCGGAGAAGGCGATCTCCTTCCCGGCCTTGGCGGACAGCGCCTTCTGCTTGCGCGCGACCCAGTCCTTCTGCGTCTTCGCGACAAACGCGGCCTTCTGCTCGTCGGAGAGCCGCTTGCACGCCTGCTTCAGCGGATCGTCAAAGACGGTCTGCGGCACCTTCGAGTGGATCTGGTGCTGCGTGAGGTCGAAGTCGGAACGCGCGGCGATACCCTCCAGCTCCTGGCGGCCAAACGGGAAGTCGTATTCGATGTCGACGCAGGCGCGCGCGTAGTGCGCGAGCTCGTCCGGCTTCTGCCAGTACTCGACGAAGCGCTCCGTCGGCAGGCCCACGGCGTTCAGGAACCGCTTGCGCTGCTCGACCCAGTACTTGTGCCAGACCTCCCAGCCCCAGTCGTCCTGCACGGGGCCGTTCAGGTCGGGACTGTCGGCGAGCGTGACGACGTGGCCGTACTGCAGCTCGATCGCCTCGTCGGGGCGGATGAAGAACTCGAGCTCCATCTGCTCGAACTCGCGCGAGCGGAACGTGTAGTTGCGCGGCGTCACCTCGTTGCGGAAGCTCTTGCCCATCTGCGCGATGCCGTAGGGCACGGCCATGCGGGAGGTCGCCGTCACGTTCGTGAACTGCGCGAAGATCGCCTGCGCCGTCTCGGGGCGGAGGTACGCGACGTTCGACGGGTCGTCGACCGGGCCGACGACCGTCTTGAACATGAGGTTGAAGGGCTTCGGCTCGGTGAGCTCGCCGCCGCAGTAGGGGCAGAAGAAGTCCGCCCCCGCGACCTTCGGCTGGGGCTTCTTCTTCTGGTCGGCGTAGATGTCCTTCACCTGGTCGGCGCGCATGAGCTTCTTGCAGTCCTTGCACATCGTCATCGGGTCGGCGAACGTGTCGAGGTGGCCCGACGCCTTCCAGATCTTCGGGTGCATGATGATCGTCGCGTCAAGGCCGACGACGTCCTCGCGCCCGCGCACGGTGAACTGCCACCACGCCTGCTTGACGTTCTGCTTCAGCTCGCAGCCGAGCGGGCCGTAGTCCCAGAATCCAGGCATGCCGCCGTAGATCTCGGAGGAGTGATAGATGAACCCGCGGCGCTTGCACAGCGCGCTCAGGGCGTCCAGCGACGACTTGTTCTCTTCTGCCATAGTGGGGCGTATTATACCAAATATCCGTCAGGCCGCGTCAGGTGTAGCGCAACACCTCGTCCACCGTCGTGTAGCCGTCGAGAATCGAGCGGATGCCGTCCTCGCGCATCGTGCGCATGCCGAGCTCGCGCGCCTTCTCGCGGATGATCAGCGTCGGCGCCTTGTTGTTGACGAGCTCGCGCAGCGGGTTCGACATCCGCAGGTACTCGAAGACGCCCTTGCGGCCCTTGTAGCCCGTGCCGTTGCACGTCTTGCAGCCCTTGCCGTAGTAGAACGGCCGCCCGCCGATCTGGTCGCGCGTCATCTCGATGCGCTCCAACGTCTCGTCGTCCGGCTCGTACCCCTGCTTGCACTCCTTGCAGCACGTGCGCACGAGACGCTGGCCGAGGACGCCTTCCAGCGTCGAGGAGAGGAGGTACGGCGCGACGTTCATGTCAACAAGGCGCATCACCGCGCCCGCCGCGTCGTTCGTGTGCAGGGTCGAGAAGACGAAGTGGCCCGTGAGCGCGGCCTGCACGGCGATCTCGGCCGTCTCCAGGTCGCGGATCTCGCCGATCATCATCACGTCCGGGTCCTGTCGCAGGAACGCGCGCAGCACCTTCGCGAACGTGTTGCCCGCGCGCGCGTCGATCGGCACCTGCACGATGCCGTCCACGTTGTACTCGACCGGCTCCTCGGCCGTGAGGAGCTTCGTGTCGATCTGGTTGATGCGGCGGAGGACGGAGTAGAGCGTCGTCGTCTTGCCCGAGCCCGTCGGGCCCGTCACGATGAAGATGCCGTTCGGCTTCTCGATGTCCATCGTGATCTGCTCGTAGACGTCTTCCGGGAGGCCGACGTTCTCAAGGTCGAGCGAGGTCGTCGTCTGGTCGAGGATTCGCATGACGACCGACTCGCCGTGCACCGTCGGCAGGCACGAGACGCGCAGGTCGACGGGACGCCCCGCGACCGTGAGCGCGATGCGCCCGTCCTGCGGCACGCGGCGCTCGGCGATGTTGAGGCCCGCGAGGATCTTCACGCGCGAGATGATCGCCGGCGCCATCTTCACGTCCGGCGCCTTCATCTCGTAGAGCGCGCCGTCGACGCGGTAGCGGATCTTGAAGTCGTTCTCGAACGGCTCGATGTGGATGTCGGCCGCGTGGTCGACGACGCCCTGGTAGAGGACGAGGTTCACGAACTTGATGATCGCGTTCGAGTTCGCCGCCGACTCCATCGAGGCGATGTCGTTCGCGTTCGCGCCCGCCGCGAGCGTCTCGTCGTCGCTCATGCCCTCGCCGAGAGACTTGATCATGTCCGCCACCGAGGCGTTCGCGTCGCCGTAGTACTGCGCGATGCGGTCCATCACGTCCTTCTCGCGGGCGAAGACGAACCGCACCTCCTTCGAGAGCGTGAACAGCATCTCGTCGGAGATGCGCGGGTCCACGAGGTCGAAGGTCGCGAGCGTCACGGACGATTCGTCGGCCGCGACGGGGAAGACGTTGTACATGCGCGCCGTGGAGGCGGGGATCGCCTCCGTCACCTCCGACTCGATCGTCATCGCGCCGAGGTCGATCGCCTCCGTGTCCTGGTACGCGGCCATCGCGGCGAGGAGCGAGTCCTCGTCGAGGATGCCCTGGTCGATGACGAGCTGGCGCGTCGTCTTCGACTCGGTCTTCGCGAGATCCTGGAGATCCTTCGCGCCGGCCTCGTCGATGTAGCCGTTCTGAACCAAAATCTGCAGTATCTGATCCATCAGTCGTTCGTTCCGATTTCTGTTTTTCGGAATTATACCATAAAATCCGCCCAACGGGCCAATCAGCCCCCCTTCGTGACGTAGATGCGCGCCATGTCCGTCTTGTAGGCCGACTTCTCGGAGATGTCGAGCTCCTCGAACAGCTTCTCGCCGGGGCGAATCCCCGTGAAGACGATCGGGATGTCGACGTAGGGCCTGTAGCCGGCCTGGCGGATCATCTGCTCGGCGAGGTCGACGATGCGCACGGGTTCGCCCATGTCGAGCGTGTAGATTGCCTTCTCCGACCGGCTCGCCGCCTGAAGGACAAGGCCAACCGCCTCCTCGACCGTCATGAAGTAGCGCTTCATGTCCGGGTGCGTGACCGTGACGGGCACGTGCCGCGCGATCTGCTCGCGGAAGAGCGGCACGACGCTGCCGGACGAGCCGAGGACGTTGCCGAAGCGGACGGCGCAGAAGGACGTGCCGCCGTCCGCCTCGTTCAGCGCGAGGATCGCCCGCTCGGCGGCGCGCTTCGTCTGACCCATCACCGAGACGGGGTTCACCGCCTTGTCCGTCGAGATGAGGACGAACCGCGCGACCCCGTACCGCTTCGCCAGCGCCGCGAGGTTCTGCGTCGCCACCGTGTTGTTGCGCGCGCCCTCGCGCGGATTCAGCTCGACCATCGGCACGTGCTTGTAGGCCGCCGCGTGCAGGACGATTTCGGGACGGTAGAAGTTGAAGACGTCCGTCATCCGCTCCACGTCGTTGATGTCAACCATGAGCGGCTTCGTCGGACACGTCACGCGGATGACCGTCCGCAGTTCGCGGTCAATCTCGTAAAGCGCGTTCTCGCCGCGCTCGACGAGCAGCAGCAGCTTCGGCCCCGCCGCCGCGACCTGGCGCACGAGCTCCGAGCCGATCGACCCGCCCGCGCCCGTGACCATCACCGTCTTGCCGCGCAGGAACGCCACGGCCGCCGAATCGTCCATCCGGCGCACGCCGCGCTCCAGAAGCGCGTCCACACGGACGCGCGAAAGCGCGAACCAGCTCCAGACGATCCGCCAGCCGACGAGGCCGAGCGAGGCGAGCGCGAACATGATGAGCGTGATCGAGTACGGCGGGCGGACGTGCGAGAACGCCTCGACCGGCATCAGGAAGCGCAACGCCGTCAGCACGGCGGCGGCGATCGCCGTCGCGAGGAAGTAGCGCGGCAGGTCGCGCGTCGAGAACCGTCGCCAGGCCATGCGATAGCAGCCGCAGGCGAGCAGCGCGGCCAGGTGGACGGCGCCGACCGTCACGAACGAGAGCGCGACGACACGCCAGCCCCAGCGCGGCGGCTGAAAGTCGAACCGCAGCAGGAACGCGCCCCAGTAGGCTGCCGCCAAGACGGACGCATCGACCGCGAGCCCGACGGCGCGCGTCATCAGGAACAGGAACCAGGCCTCTTTGCTTCGTGTCATTTTCGGACATTATACCATAACTCCGCCGATGCGCCACACGCCGCACACGGCAAGGGAAATTTAGAGTATAATACGCGCCCAGATATGGACAACTTCGGCTTGTGGTCGCTCGTCCCGCCCCTCGTGGCAATCGCGCTCGCGCTCAAAACGCGCGAGATCGTTCTTTCCCTCTTCGCCGCCATCTTCTCCGGCGCGGCGATCCACGCCTACCTGACGCACGCGGGCGCGCTCGCCGCGTTCAAGACGATCGTCGACCTGATTGGCGGCAAGACGGCGGAGAACATGCCGATGGTGCTCTTCCTCTGCCTCCTCGGCGCGCTCGTCTCGGTCGTCACGCGCGCGGGCGGCGCGCGCGCCTACGGCGAATGGGCCTACCGGCGGCTCAGGAGCGAGACGGCCGTGAACCTCATGACGATCGTCATGGGCCTCATCATCTTCATCGACGACTACTTCAACTGCCTCACGGTCGGCACGGTGATGCGGCCCGTCACGGACAAGTTCAAGATCTCCCGCGCGAAGCTCGCCTACCTGATCGACACGACCGCCGCGCCCGTCTGCATCCTCTCGCCGATCTCGTCCTGGGCGGCCTACGTCATCTCCTGCCTGCCCGAGGGGATGCAGGAAAAGGGCCTCGGCCTCTACCTCGCCGCCGCACCGCTCAACTTCTACGCGATTCTCTCGCTCGTCCTGCTGTTCATCTTCGCCTTCGGGCACCGCTTCGACATCGGGCTCATGCGCCGCATGGAGCGGACGGCCCACGTCCACCGCGACGTCGGCGCGGAGGTCGTGATGCGCGAGGGGCTGGAGCCTGTCCCCGTCTCCGCGCGCGGCCACGTCGTCGATCTCGTTTTCCCGATCCTCGCGCTCATCGGCTTCGCGGCGTGGTTCCTCACGCGCTACGAGGCGGGCGTCGCCCTCGCGCTCGCCGCGCTCGTCGCGCTCGTCCTCACGTTCCTCTTCCTCGTGCCGCGCCGCGTCATCGACTATCACCAGTTCGCCGCCGCGACGCTCTTCGGCATCAAGACGATGGTGCCCGCGCTCGTCCTGCTTGCGCTTGCGTGGGGCATCTCCGCCGTCTGCAACGACCTGCTCGGCACGGGGAAGTACATCGCCGCACTGCTCGTCCGGGCGGATCTCTCGCTCGCCTTCCTGCCGGCGGTGCTGTTCGTCACGGCGGCCGTCTTCGCCTTCGCGACGGGCGCGAGCTGGGGCGCGATCGGCATCCTCGTGCCGATCGGGATGAGCGTCTGCCAGGCAATCGAGCCGACGGCGGCGGTGCTTACGCTCGCGGCGACGCTCGCCGGCAGCGTCATGGGCGACCACTGCTCGCCCATCGCCGACACGACGATCCTCGCCTCGACCGGCGCGCAGTGCAAGCACATGAACCACGTGATGACGCAAATCCCCTACGCGCTTCTCGCCGGGGGCATCTCGCTCCTCGCCTACCTCGCCGCCGGTGCCATGTTCCTGTAAGCGTCACCGCCTCAAGCAACGCCGCACAACTTCGCCCGTACCGCATTCCCTTCGGGGACAGGCCCTTCCCTTCGGGGACAGGCCCTAACGCCTTTCATCTCCCCACACGCCGTCGGTGCTCTCATGCCGCGCGACCTGCCCCCTCCGCCTCCTTCGCGAGCCGCCATCCGTGCGTCGAGTAGCCGATCCCGACCACCGGATGCGCCCCGACGCCGCGCGACCGGAACCGGTCCCCGAGCGCGGCCGCCGTCCGCAGCACGAACCCCGCGCTCCCGAACACCTTCCCAGCCCCGATCTGCGCCACCCGCCGCAGCCACCACCCCGCGGGGACAGGCCCCTCTGAACCGTCTCCCCCGGAAGCCGCGCGCGGACCTCCGACTCCATCCCCACAGGGGCCTGTCTCCGACATGGATAGCTCGTCGTCTTCGCTCCAGCACCAGGGGTAGTCCTTCGCCTGGGTGACGAGGCCCGCGCGGACAGGGTTGTAAACGACGTATCTCTTGCACCGCGCGAGATACGCGCCGCTCTCGACGAGCGTCGACGTGAAGCGCCCAGACCAGACGCTGCCGCAGTACGGGCGCTCTCGCTTGAACGCGCGGTCGAACTCCTCCTTGAACGTCTTCACGAACTCGCTCACGTCATGCATCCGCACACGAAGACGATCCTGCTCGACTGCGAGCTTAGCCCCGTCGCCCGCAAGCGTGAGCCGTTTCCAGCGCTCGGCGTACACGCGCATCTCTCGCCCGCCCTTCAGCGCGCCCACGCGCCGGAGGAGTTCCTCCGCGTCCACGGGCGCGTCGGGCTTCGTCACCTTCACGACGGCGTGGAAGTGGTTTCCCATCGCCGCGTAGGCCTTGAGCTCCACGCCGCTGAACGCCGCCGCGCGCCGGAGCGCATCGACGAGAGCCGTCTTGTCCTTGCCCTGCCCGAAGAGCATCCTCTTCCCGTTCGTCCGCGACATGACGTGGTAGTGCGCGTCGCCGTCGGACTTGATCCTGTTCGTCCTTGCCATTTCCGTCTCTCCTTCTTGACGTTTCGTTGCCGCCGGACGGCCCATCCGCCCGGACGGGAGACAGTATGGCATATTTCCGCGAGAGAAACCTTAAGAATACCTTAAGATTCGGCTTAAGATTTCTTAAGGTTCAGGCCTTGCCGATTTGACGACGTTGCCGAGGCTGAAGTTCAGCGGGGCCTGTCCCCATGATCAGTTACACGTCTGGCGGGGCCTGTCCCCACGTCGTCTGGCGGGGCCTGTCCCCACAGAAACGCTGATCAACCGATCAAAACCGATGATTTGTCGATATTTCCCCTTCGGCATTCGGGGGCTGTCCCCAGGGGGCATTCGGGGCCTGTCCCCAGGACTTCCTGTCCCCAGGACCCCCAGGGCCTGTCCCCAGGGCCCCTGTCCCCATTGCCCTCTGCGCTTCAAGGAGGCCTACGGCCTCACGCCGCTCGCGCTCCGCCGAAAGGCCGATCACGTGACGGCGCCAGCCGACTGACCCTCAGGCCGAACTCCACCACTGTTACTCCACCAACAGGGTCTGACCCTCAGGTCTCACACGGAGGGACGGAAAAAACGTCACGAGGAATCCGCACCCGACGCCCGCGACAACGGCCGTCGGGCCGCTCCAGCTCGTCTCGGCCACCACGCGGATCAGCTTCTTCACGAGATCCGGCAGCTGAAGCGTGATGACCGACGGAACCTTGGCGCGACGGTAGCGGAAAGCATCGCGGACGCTGAGAAACGAAAGCACGAAAAGCGAAAGCGCGAGGGCCCCCATCACGGCATCCCGCACGGTCTCAAGACCGTCCAGCGCCTTGAGCGCCCGCATCAGGCCCAACCCCATCAGCACGTAGGTCAGGAACGAGCCGAAACCTTCAGCGCGGCTTCGCGCTCGACGCGCAACGCACCATCCGTCGCGCGAAGATAATCCATCAAGGCCTGCACGTCGTCCACGCCCAGGTCTCGGCGACGGGAGAGAGACCGAAGCGCGGCATTGCGCGCCTCGTAGCGGTCGGCGGTCGCGGCCTCGTGTCCGCAGACGACGGCAACCGCCACTGAGACGTCTTCCGAATCAACCGCCGTGCGGGGCTGCGCCGCACGGGACGCGGACGGGACTGCGACTCCTTTCGTCTGAACCGGACGGACGCCTTGCCGAATCGCCGTCGGGACTTGCGGCGTCTTCCGACGCAACAAGCAGACTGCCGCGACGGCAACCGCAAGAAGCGCGATCAGTATCAGCATTCGCTTTTTCATAAAGCCTCCTGTTCTTCGATCTGTGAGCGGTCACAACCCCATGTCTGACGAATCTTGTCCGGCAGTTCCCTGATCTTCTGCTCGATGGCCTCCAAGTCATGCAACTGCACACCCCGTTCCTTGTCCCGACAAGACGAACGATATTCTTTTCCCGCCTCTTTCAGGTCATCCGGCACCAGTTCGGGATACCACGCATAGACAACCTCGTCAACGTCCATGAACAGGTAACCGATGGGATACGCGACGACCTGCGCGACTTCCCTCGACCAGGCCTTGCTTTCATGTTCGGCCAGACGAATCAGTTCACGCAGGGCATCGCACAGCGACCATGATTTCTGAAGAACGAGACGCGCCTCGTCGATGGAGCGTGGAATCCAACGCCCTTCCTTCGGGATATCCAACGCTCGCACTAGCTCCGTATACAGCGCCTTTACACGTTCAAGCGCATTATCCATTATCCATGCAAGCCTTTCTTGCGATTCCTGAGAATCCTTTTTGCCAACCTGACCACTGCAAAGGGAATGGCCGTAATCGCCAGCGAAATCAACAGACAAAGCAACCACGCCTGATATTTGTCGTACGCCGGTTCATATGGGATGGCGACAACCACGTCAGAATCCGAAAGGGACTTCCAATCTCCGACTCGAACAAAAACCGTGTTTGTTGAAGCCGCAACGATCATCACGATACAACGCTTAACGTCCATCACCTTTCCTCCAGTGCCCGCAGGGCGCAAGCGGCCGACTTGCGCACGACAGCGTTCTCCTTCGGATCATCCGCGAAGCGTTTCAGGAGGCTGCGGGAGGAGACGACCTTCCGCTCGCCGCAGAGCTGCACCGCCATCACGCGCGCGGCGGGCGCAGCTGCGGCATCGGCGGCACAAGTGACAAGGCGCGCCTCCAGCCGCCGGGCATCGACATGCGGGTCGAACGCCGCGAGGTCGTCCAGCGCGCGGAACGCCGCCGCCGCAACGATCGTGCGCGTCTCGTCCGCCGCCGCATCAAGGGCCTTGCGCAGATGCGAAGCCTCCGGCGAGGACGGGTCGTACGCGCCGCGCCGGTGCAGGGCCTCGGCGTAGAGGCCGATGTGCTGGACGGCGAAGTCGCGCGTGTAGACGTCTTGGCCTTGGTCTCGGAAGAGATCGACCATCACCTGTCCGTAGTCGGACGGAATCGGCTCCTCGTTCAACAGGTCGTCCATCAGCCGACTCTTCTCCGCCGCCAGCCGCACGATGTCGGACGATGACGGGGCGGCGGAGTCTGTCTCTCGTTTCGGCGACGACCGAAGCATTTCCTTTGCCACAGTCGGCACGACCTGCGGCGGACGCGCGGCCTCCACCGACTGCCGCACCGATTGCGGCTGCTCTTCAGCGTTGGATGTGATCTGTGGCATAAGCCGTTTGGATGGAACACCCGACTTCTCTGGAGCAAGACAAGGCATGGCATCCTGACTGCCAGACTTCTGCCGCCTGCAATCTTGACACCGACAAAAATAGATGGCTGCGAACAACAACATCAGAATTGCCACGCTCGTCACAAGAATCTTCATTTCTTTCCCCCATTCTGAACGCGAGAGTCCTGCGACTCACGCCAACTCAATTGAGTATTTCATATGCTTCTCACCCAGCCTCTTTCGGACACATCATTTATCCAAGATATGGAAGTTCGCTCACTGTCAGTTTAGGTTTCACTAATCGTAAATATGATTCTTGAGACACAGGGGACTGTACCTCAAGCGTCAATTCGATCTCATCATCATAATGCCAATCAAATTCGCCAACATGAAAAATGAACAACGTATACCCAACATAAAACGAGACACCTTCCGGCAGGAAATCCCGATAAACAATCGGAATCCCTGTATGAGGTGGAACCTCCAATCTTGTCTGCCCATGCTTGACTACTAACCGCACCGAGAAATCATTCATCACTTGTTCAGCTCGTTTCCATCTGACGCGTCCATCCTTTGGGTATGTCACCCAGACCATATGAGGCAAAGCATGTTGCGGCCTGAACCTCGCCCGATACACAATGCCCGTACTTCCAAATGAAAACTCAGAAGGCGTAAAGTCATAGCTTTTAAATTTTTGTCCCGTCAAGAAGATGCACTTCACTAATTCAGGAAGTTGTGCTATCACATTGTACAGTACCGCAGCATGCATCTCACAAGCAAGCAACGCAAAGAAACAAAGCAATATGCTTCTATGAAAACTCATGGCCCTGGTATTGCAACAAATGTTTGAGACGGGCCCCGCCATGTTCGCAGACGACATCAGAAAATCGTCATCGGGGTAAGAGGCAGACATTGAACTGAGTGGCGTGCGAGACCGCGTAGAGCGCACCATCGGTACAAACAATCGCAAAGGCAAAATATCTCTCACGGCAACCTTTTCTATACGGATTTAAAATGTCGAACCAATTCAGACTTAAACTCCATGAGAAAAGTTTTCACCTCTTCCTTATAAGCATTCACAACAGAAAAGGACACTTCGATGTTCAATGTCTCTTCAGTCTCTTTGGGCGCAAATTCAACAGGAAGCCTTGCGCTAAAGGCAACTCCACATTCTGTCTGTTTCATATCCAATGGAATCTTTGCTTGACACATCAAATATGAAGCCTTGCGTTTTTTCTCGACACTGACTGTCGCAGATAAAATATTCTCTAATTTAACGTCTCGAAGAGAAGTCTGAAACGTATAAACACCATTAGTCGCGGAATAATCATCAAACCTAAAATACAAATCATCCAAGCCGCCATCTTCTCTCACCACATGGCATTTTCCACATCCCTCGCCCTCAAACGTCCATTCCATTCGACGAAAAGTAAGGAAACAGAAGATATATGCTTCTAACGCCACAAAGCAAACAAACAGCACGCAAACAACTTTCGCAAGTATCTGTAGAAACTTGCTCAAAAACGCCATCATGATTAGTTCCCCCAAATTAAATACGGCAGCACATCAGCACAAAAATGTCCAATGCTGCGCCATGTCCATGACAAAGCACTATCGCCTTTTGTTGCAGGATTCACATAATTATATGACCCTTGCAAAGCTGGATCTATAATTGGCCTTTTGGTATCTCCATCGTATACAACCTCACGGCCATCTGGATGAACGTATTTCTCTTCAGGTTGTCCTGTTCCATTGTCATGATATTGAGACTGCCACGGCGGGAGCTTCTTCCATTCGGACTCACACTCATCTGAAGGAGGGGTTTGTGGCAATGGGCTATTTCTCCTCTTTCGATCTCGCGTGTGCCAATCTGGAGGCGGACACCCCCAATTTGACGGATCTGGATGCGGCGAGATCATTATGATTCGTCCACTTGGATCAACATAACTTAAGCTGTTATTCGCACAGAACGCATACAGGTTCAGTCCTCCGCTGAGGCCGATGGGATCCTTGGAGAGCCAGCGGCCCGTCACGGGGTCGTACCAGCGCATGCGGAAGTTGACGAGCCCCGTCGCCGCCGAGCGCTCGCGCCCCTGGAAGCGGTAGCGCACCGCGCGCAGTTCCGCCGCGCTCGCGGCGACCTCCTCGTCGAGGACGTTGCCCCAGGCGTCGTACGTCCAGCGCGCGACGACGGCGCCGCGCTCGTCCGCGTAGCCCCAGACCGTGCCCTGGATGTCCGTGAGCGCGGTGTACGTGCGGCTGCCGATGCGAATCGCGAGCAGCCAGTCGATCCCCTCGCCCCACTCGTAGGCGCGGATGACGTGGCCGCTCTCGTCGAGGTCGGCGATGACCTGCCAGTTTTCGTCGTAGACGTGCCGCTCCGTCCCCTCTGCATTCGTGGTCGAGGCGCGCCGTCCGAGCGCGTCGTACGCATACGACTCGGCGAAGGCGCCGTTGGTGGCGACCGAGACGAGCTGGGACTGCCCGTTCCACGTCAAGTCCCACGTGTCCGCGCCGCGCGCGATGCGCGTGACGCACCCCGCCGCATCGTGTTCGTACGCGCCGCCCGTCCACGACGCAAGGCGGTCGCCAGCCCCAAGCGCGTAGGCGACGTCGCCCCCGGCATCGCCGCGCTTCGCCGTGCGGTTGCCCGCCGCGTCGTAGGCGTACGACACGCCGCCGTCGGACACGAGACGGTCCAGGTCGTCGTAGGCGTAGGCGCGGTCGAAGCGGTTCGTGCCGAGCGCATGCCCCCGCGCGACGATGCGCCCGATGGTGTCGTAGGCGTAGCTGAAGCCGCCGAGGGCTGCCCCGTCCACGCGATGTTCGTCACGCGGTCCATCACGTCGTATGCGTACGCCGTCACGACGCCGCTCGCGTTCGTGACCGCCGCGAGCAGCCCATTCCACGGGCAATGGCCGAACGCCAGCGTCCCGGCGGGTGAGACCGAGCGCATGCGCCGCCCCGCCTTGTCGTAGGCGTAAAGCGCCGTCCCCGCGACGGAGACGCATGCCGTCACGGCGCCGCCGTCCGAGCGGACGTACCGCACCCAGCGCCCGTCCGCGCCGCGCGAGGCGTCGAGCCAGCCGGTCGCGGCGTCGTAGGCGTTCGAGACGAGCCCCGCCGCCGGTACGCTTCCGACGAAATCTTCTATTTTCAAGCCGTGTCTCGTTTCATGCATCGCATCACCGAAAACACATCAACACCCGATTATGCGACCGCTCGTTCACGGGCAGCCGCTTGAAATGCTCTTGAATGAGCACCCCTTGGCTGACGCATTGGACTTCTTTAACATTCGACCTCATAGCATCAAGCAGTGTTCACGGTGAAAACGAAGATATGGTTTGTGAGCTTCTTCGATCCTCAGCAGTCGCGTCGTGTCATCAATGTCCAACAAAGTGCGATCAAAGCGCGCAAAGTATCTGGAGAAGACAACCTTCCCACTGTCGTCAAACGAAATATATCCCTTATCAAAGAGTTTATCAAAGTTCGGCAAGAGCAAAAGTCCGTTGTAGACATCAAGTCGTTGCTGATTATCTGAGACACGCCAGGGCTTTATATGGGAAGCCATCAAAATATCGTAGTGCGAAAACGAGGAAATAGAGCACCCATGCCAGAATTCGATAAGTCGCTCACGAAACAAACCTTGACCGACGCGCGCCCGCGTCAAGGCGTTTCGCTCTGTTTCCGTAATATGCGTATCACGTTCAACTCGCCTCGCTTCGGCCAAAACAGTCTCGTCTTGCTGACGGCGAAAGTCAGACAACAAAAACGCCCTGTATTTTCGCAACGCCGATTTGAAGTTAATCATGTCACGTGGCGTCTTGTATTTTTCCCGTCCGACACGTAAGGCATCTTCTGTTGCCACTATCGTACCGATGTCATCTTCTGTAAGATCTGCCGAGAGAACATAGGATTCGGAAAGAAACTTAAGCCATGCCATGTAATTCGTTCGAGAATGCCGATTAACCCCACCCGGTCCTGTGAGATATCGATAGAAATCAGACTCCACTTCATTGAAATAACTTGTTCCCATCATCTAACGTCCTCTTTCACGGTGACCTCTACTATTTCCCATGAAAACCTGCCATCTTTAGTCTGTGCAAAATCACGGTCTATGGAATACTCTATGGAAGAAGAATCAATCAGTTTCTCTTGACAGTCTTCTGCTATGCAGGACATCATCGCCATACGGGCCACCCGTTCCGTCGAAAAAACGGATACAACAGGCTTTTCTCCCAAGACTTGGTCATCATCTATCGACATCAACACCCAAACCGAACGCTCACAAGGCCGTTCCGTGGCCTTCGTGTGATCGAAGAACCCCGTCACCCTTACACCCTCGCAGCCAACCCTCACGGTCAGATCCTCGCTTGTCAGCCTCTCTTTGTTTTCATTCAGCAACACGACGCTATTTACCATCTCAACCTCCTTCATCCGAAAGGGGTTGGCGTCTTCATCCGCGCTTCGGGGTGGCTTCCTACAGCCAAAACGACATACGGGCAAAGACGCGCCCCAAAGCTCGCCTTTTTGTGTCGAACGCTGTCGCTTCGTTGGATGTAGGAATTTCCCCGATGCGCCGAACTGTTGTATGATGCGAATTATACCAAAATTACTGACAAGGTGCGCAAGGCAAGGTCGTCTTCCGGCCCGACGCGGAGGATGCCGGCCGCGTCGTCCGCACGCGCAGACGCGGCCCCGCACAGCAGGGCCAGGCGGAATCCGGCGCGGAAACGGCTCAAAGGCATGCGACACATCTTCGTGCCCGTCAGTCGTCCAGCAGGCTGCCGAGGGCCATCGCGTGGGACGCCTTGAGCAGCACGAGGTCGCCCGCCGAGACGTCGAGGCGGAACTTCTTCTTGAGCGTCTTCAGCTCCTTGTAGACGCAGTGGCAGAGGCACTGGACCGACTGCTCGCCGACGCCGATCACGAGCGGGATCTTCAGGCGCATCGCGTGGTCGAACACTTGGCGATGGTACGCGAGCGCGTCCGGCCCCAGCTCGAACATATCGCCGAGAACAGCCACGCGCTTGCCGTCGCACGGCGTCGCCGCAAGCGTGTCAAGCGCGGCAATCATCGAGTCGGGGTTCGCGTTGTACGTGTCGTCGATGAACGTCGCGCCCCACTTCTCGCGCAGCCGCCACCGTGCGCCGGGGAGCGCAAAGCCGTCCAGCGCCGCCCGCGCCGACTCGCACGTCACGCCAAAGCGCGCGGCGACCGCAAAGGCGAGCGCGGCGTTCGCGGCGAAGTGCGGCGGCGTGGGCCGCGCCGGGTCGAGAAGGCCCGTCGGCGGCTCCGCCGCGATAGGGACGGCGCGCGGCGAACGCGCGGCAAGGGCGTCCGCAAAGTCGTCCGCCGCCGGAAAGACCGCAAAGTCCGTCGCGCGCGCGAGGAGCGTCCCCTTCTCGTCCGCAATGCCCGCGCGCGAGCCGAAGAATTCGAGGTGCGCCGTACCGACGCCCGTGACGACGCCGACGTCGGGCGCGGCGATGTCGCAGAGGGCCGCGATCTCGCCCGGATGGTTCGAGCCCATCTCAAGGACGAGGAACGCCGCGTCGTCCGGGCAATTCAGGATCGTGAGCGGCAGGCCGATGTGGTTGTTGAAGTTCCCTTCCGTGCCGTACGTGCGGCCCGCGCACGCGAGAAACGTCTTCAGGAGCTCCTTCGTCGTCGTCTTGCCGGCCGAACCGGTCACGCCGATCACCTTCGCCTTCAGCGCACGGCGTTTCGCGCGCGCCTTCGCCTGAAGCGCTTCAAGGCCGTCGACGATTTCCGCCGCGCCCCTTTCAAGCGCCATCGGGATGAAGTCGCGGCCGTCGGACTTCTCGCCCTTCAGCGCGACGAAGCCCATGCCGGGCTCGACCGCGCGGCTGTCGAACGTGTAGCGCATCAGCAGACGCCGCGCGTGGAGTGGCGGTAGAAGGCGACGAGCTCCTTGATCTCGTCGAACGGCTCGACGTCGTTCTCGACGCGCTCCAGCGCCTGCGTGCGGTTGAGGCCGTCGCGGTAGAGGAAGCGGAACGCCTCCTTCAGGGCCTGGATGACGTCCTTCGAGAAGCCGCGCCGCGTAAGGCCGACGACGTTCGGGCCGATCGCCTTCATCGAGCCCTCGACCATGTCGCAGAGCATGTACGGCGGCACGTCCTGGCGGATCTTGCACATGCCGCCGACCATCGCGTGGCGGCCGACCGTGCAGAACTGGTGCGACGCGGCGCACCCGCCGACAATCACGTAGTCCTGCAAGTGCACGTCGCCCGCGAGCTGCACCGTGTTCGAGCAGATCACGTGGTTGCCGAGGATCACGCCGTGCGCCGCGTGGCAGTAGGCCATGAACAGGCAGTCGTCGCCGATGATCGTCTTCTCGCCGTCCGCCGTGCCGAGATGCACCGTCGCGAACTCGCGGATCACCGTGCGGTTGCCGATCTCCACGTAGCTGACGGACCCCTCCTTGTACTTGAGGTCCTGCGTTTTCATGCCGATCAGGGCATACGGGAAAATCTGGCACTGCGTGCCGATGGTCGTGTGCCCGTCGACGATCGCGCCCTGCCCGACGGACGTGCCGTCGCCGAGCTTCACGTACGGGCCGATGTGCGCGTAGGGGCCGATCTCGACGTCCGCGCCAAGCTGCGCGCCGTCCTCGACGATCGCCGTCGGATGAATCTTCGCCATGTCACTGTCTCCTTACTTTTGAACGGGCAAGCCCTCACAGGTGCTTGCGGATGAGTTTTGCGGCCAGCGCGGCACAGGCCACGACCGGCAGCCAGATGAGATACCAGGGGTAGATCGCATACCACTCGGCGCACGAGAGCATCAGGATCACGAGCACGTAGTAGCCGAGCGAGACGGCGAGCGAGATCGCCATGCCGATCGACGACTCCTTGCGCTGCGAGCGGATGCCGAGCGGAATGCCGACCAGCACGAAGCAGATCGACGCCATCGCGAAGACGAACCGCTTGCTGAGCTCGACCTTGTAGGAACTCAGCTCGCGCCGCTCGAACTCGCGCTGCGTGTCCGCCAGGCGGCCGTCCTGCCCAAGGCCGCGAATCCGGGCCTCGCGCGCACGGATCTGCTCCAGCATCTCGAAGAAGCGGAAATCCTTCAGGCGCTTCGTGTAGCGCGAGGTGCCGACCACGTCCTTCATCGTGTAGACGAGCCGGTTAGCCCGGGCCATCGTGCGGTGCGTGGCGTCCATCGGGTCGATCGTCGTGCGGTAGAGCTCCAGGTCGATGTCCGCACCGCGCTGCGTGACGAGCGCCTTGTCCGCCGTGATCATGCGGTCGATCCGCGCGTCCGAGTAGTCGAGCGCCACGAGGTCGTAGAGCCAGTTCCCCTCCTTGCGCCCGAAGTAGATCTTCACCTTGGGGAAGTCGTTGATGATGCGCCCCGGCTCCAGCAGGCTGATGCCCGTCTTCACCGAGACGCGCGTCTTGAGCGTCCGCCGCACCTCGTGTCCGCGCGGCACGATCTCGTTGTTGATCCAGAAGCCGAGCAGCGTGCAGGCGAGGCCGAAGAGGATCGGGTACTTCATCACGGAGAGGATGCTGACGCCGCACGCGCGCATGGCCGCGATCTCGCTGTCGGCCGACATGCGCGAGAAGACGAGGATCGCGCTCACGAGCAGCGCAAGCGGCATCGACCACTGCAGCGTCTCCGGCAGCGAGACGGCGCAGAACTCGCCGACGAGCGACATCGGCACGCCGTCCATGATGAAGCCGACGATCTGGATGAGGAGCCCGATCGTCAGCACGAACGAGAGGACGAGGAACGCGAGCACGAAACTCGAAAGGAACGCCCCGAAGACGTATCGTTCGATGGTTTTCATCCGCCGATCCCGCGCGCCCCGTCAGGCGAACCGCAGCACGAAGTAGTTCTTCTTGCCGGAGCGGAGGACGGCCACGCCCTCCTTCACGTCGTCCGCCGCGAAGACGCGCCTCTCGTCGACCTTCGCGTCGTTGAGCGAGAGCCCGCCCTGGGCGGCCATGCGGCGCGCCTCGCCGTTCGACTTGAACATCCCGGCCGCCGCCGCGACGGCGAACACCGCCTTGCCGACGCAGTCCGCGAGCGCGACCGTCGCGCTCGGCACGTTCTCGGCCTTCGCGACGTCCGCCGCCGACTTCTTCGCGTACAGGGCCTCGGTCGCCGCCTGCGCCTTCTGAAGCCCCTCCTCGCCGTGCACGAGCCGCGTCAGCTCCTCGGCGAGGGCCTTCTGCGGGATGCGCGCCTCCGGGTGCGCCTTCATCTCGGCCTCCAGCGCGGCGATCTCCTCCAGCGAGCGCATCGAGAAGACCTTCAGGTAGCGGATCACGTCCGCATCCGCCGCGCGCAGGAAATACTGGTACCAGTCGAAGACGGGCGTCATCTCGCCGTTCAGGAAGAGCGCGTTGCCCTCGGACTTGCCGAACTTCTTGCCAGTCGAGTCCAACAGCAGCGGGAACGTGAGGCCGTAGGCCGTCTGGCCGCGCATGCGCCGCACGAGATCCGTGCCCGCCGTGATATTGCCCCACTGGTCCGCCCCGCCGACCTCCATCTGGCAGCCGTAGTTGTCGTAGAGGTGCAGAAAGTCGTTGCCCTGCAGGATCTGGTAGGAGAACTCGGTGAACGTGAGCGCGCCCTCGGACGCCTCCAGCCGCTTCTTCACGGACTCCTTCGCGAGCATCTGCGGCACGCGGAAGTTGATCGCGATGTCGCGCAGGAACTCGATTGCGCTCGCGCCCTTGTACCAGTCGTAGTTGTCGACCATCACGGCCGCGTTCGGGCCCTCGAAGTCGAGGATGCGCGCGAGGTTCTCGCGGATTCCCTTCTTGTTCTCGGCAACCTGCTCGACCGTCAGCATGTTGCGCTCGGCCGACTTGCCCGACGGGTCGCCGATGAGGCCCGTCGCGCCGCCGACAAGCGCAATGACCTTGTGCCCGGCCTGCTGAAAGCGCTTCAGCACGATGATCGAGACGAGGTTCCCCGCCTGCAGCGAACGCGCCGAGGGGTCGAACCCGCAGTAGACCGTCATCGGCTTCTCCAGCGCCTTTTCGATTTCGGGATCCGTCAGCGCCTCGACGAGACCGCGCGCCTTGAGCTCTTCGATGAGTTTCATGCGCACATTATATCAAATATGGGGGGCGGCGTGTAGACGCGCCCCCACATCCGCGCACGCTACGCCTTCATGAACCGCTCGACGAGCGCGCTGCCGATGACGAAGCCGTCGCAGTGCGCGGCAACCTGCGCCCCCTCCTCCGGCGTACGGATGCCGAAGCCCGCGACGACCGGCATGTCCACGAGGCGCTTGATCTCCGTCAGGCGCGCCGCGAGTTCCGGCGGCAGGGCGGCGCGCTGGCCCGTCGTGCCCTTCACCGTCACGGCGTAAAGAAACGAGTCCTCGACGCCCTTCGCGCTCGCCCGGATCCGGTCCGGCCCCGTCGTCGGCGCGATCAGCGGCACGAACGTGAGCCCCGCCGGTCTCAGCGCGTCCAGGAGCTCGTCGCGCTCCTCCAGCGGCAGGTCGACGACCAGCGCGGCGTCCACGCCGCGCGCCGCCGCCGCGTCCGCGAACCGCTTGAGCCCATAGCTGAAGATGATGTTGTAGTAGGTGAAGATCACGATCGGCGTCTCCGGGTGTCGCGCGCGGAGGGCGGGCACGCCCGCGAGAACGTCGTCCAGCGTAACGCCGTTCGCGAGTGCCTTCTGCGCCGCCGCGCGGATGACCGCGCCGTCCGCGACCGGGTCGGAGAACGGCACGCCAAGCTCCAAAATGTCCACGCCCTCGCCGAGGAGCGTCTCCACGGCCTGAAAGCTCTTTTCCAGCGTCGGCGCGCCCATCGTGAGGTAGGCGACGTACGCCGCCTTTCCCTCGGCCTTGCACCGCGCAAATGTCTTCTGAATGCGATTCATCTTACTTGTTTCCTTTCATTTTGTTTTTATAGGCTTCCACACTGTCCATGTCCTTGTCGCCGCGGCCGGAGAGGTTGACGAGCAGAATCGTCTCCTTCGGCAGCTTCGGCGCGCGCTTGATCGCCTCGGCGACGGCGTGGCTCGACTCCAGCGCGGGAATGATGCCCTCGTAGCGGCAGAGCGCATCGAACGCGGCGATGGCCTCGTCGTCGTTGATCGTCGTGTACTCCGCGCGCCCCGTGTCCGCGAGATAGGCGTGCTCCGGCCCGACGCCGGGGTAGTCCAGCCCCGCCGAGACGGAGTACGTGTCGACGATCTGGCCGGACGGCGTCTGCAGGAGATACGACTTCGAGCCGTGCAGGACGCCGACGCGCCCGCCGTTGATGCTCGCGGCGTGCTCGCCCGTCGCGAGGCCCTTGCCGCCCGCCTCGACGCCGACGAGCTTCACGGACGGATCCTTCAGGAAGCCCGCGAAGAGCCCCATCGCGTTCGAGCCGCCGCCCACGCAGGCGATGGCCTGGTCGGGCAGCTTGCCGTATTCCTTCAGGCACTGCCGCCGCGCCTCCTTGCCGATGACGCTCTGGAAGTCGCGCACCATCGCCGGATACGGCGCCGGGCCCGCCACCGTGCCGATCACGTAGAACGTGTCGTCGCAGTTCGCCGTCCAGTCGCGGATGGCCTCGTTCATCGCGTCCTTCAGCGTCGCGCTGCCCTCGCTCACGGCGTGGACCTTCGCGCCGAGCATCTTCATGCGCGAGACGTTCGGCGCCTGCCGCGCGACGTCGACCGCGCCCATGTAGACCTCGCACTTCATGCCGAAGAGCGCGGCCACGGTCGCCGTCGCGACGCCGTGCATGCCCGCGCCCGTCTCGGCGATGAGCCGCCGCTTGCCCATCCGCCGCGCGAGCAGCGCCTGGCCGATCGTGTTGTTCACCTTGTGCGCGCCGGTGTGGTTCAGGTCCTCGCGCTTGAGGACGATCCGCGCGCCGCCGAGGTACTCCGAGAGCCGCCGCGCGTAGGTGAGCGGACTCTCCCGCCCGACGTAGTGCGTGAGGATGTCGTTGAATTCGGCCTTGAACGCCGGGTCGCGCTTCGCCTCGGCGTAGGCCTGTTCGAGTTCGTGCAGCGGCGTCATCAGCGTTTCCGCGACGTACTGGCCGCCATAGATTCCGTAGTGTGTTTTCATGGTTGTGTTTTCTTTGATCATTGGGCTGCCAAAATTCTGACTGCCGGTGGCTTCACACGGAGGCACGGAGTGACGGAGAGCCTGCCGAGCTTTCGCTCCGTGTCTCCGTGGCTCCGTGTGAGCCGTTCATCAAGTTCTTCAGTTCCTCGCCCGGCCGCTTTGCCCGCATGAGCGTCGTGCCGACGAGGAAGCCGTGCGCGCCCGCGTCCGCGAGCCGCCGCAGGTCGTCCGCCGTCCTGAGGCCGCTCTCGGCGATGCGCACGCGGTCGGACGGGATCGTCCCGACCAGCCGCGCGACGATCGCCGGATCGGTCTTGAACGTGCGCAGGTCGCGGCAGTTGACGCCGATGACGCGCGCGCCCGCCGCGACCGCGCGGCGAATCTCGTCCGCGTCATGCGTCTCGACGAGCGCCGCGAAGCCGAGCGCATGGCAGAGGCCCAGCAATTCCGCGAGCCGCGTGTCATCCAGCACGGCGGCGATCAGCAGCACCGCACTCGCCCCGGCGGCCCGCGCGGCGGCGACCTGGTACGGCGTCGTCACGAAGTCCTTGTAGAGGACGGGAATCTTCACCGCGTCCGTCGCCGCGCGCAGATACGCCTCGCTGCCGAGGAAGCGGTGCGGTTCGCAGAGGACGGACAGCGCCGCCGCGCCCGCGCCTTCGAGTTCACGCGCGAGGGCCGTCGGCTCGAAGTCGGCCCGGATCAGCCCTTCGGACGGCGAGGCCTTCTTCAGCTCGGCGATGACGTGCGGCCCCGGCCCGGCGAACGCGGCCGCGAAGTCCGGCGGCGCGGGGAGCGTCTGCACCCGTTCCAGCAGCGCCGCGAACGGCTCCTGCAATTCGCGCAGCGCGGCGTCTTCCCGCCGCAGCGCGCTCAGCTCTTCAAGTATGTCGGTTTTCATGGACTGTCTGTTTCACGTGGTTCTCAGGAAAACAAGAGGCGGACCGTCTTCGTCTGACGATCCGCCTTTGGGTACTGGGCTTGGTTTCGCGTTTCGCAACTATGCGGCAACCGGCCCGCGGATCTTCGACCCGTGGCGCCACCACCAAATGTTGCTGAACGTGTTGCGATTCATGTCGTTTTCAATTGCCCTTTCCGGAAAAACGGCGCGAAGTATACCAAATCTCGCGTACGCGCGTCAAGCCCCGCCGGACAGATCGCGCGGCGCGTCCGCCGCCCGGACGCGATAGCCGATGCCGCGCACCGTCTCGATGTGGTCGGCCCACGCGCCGAGCTTCTGGCGAAGCTTCGCAATCTGCACGTCGACCGTGCGCTCGGCCGCCGAACGCGCAAAGATGCGTCCGCGATGGGCGACCAGCTTCACCAGAAGGTCGAACTCGCCGGGCGTCAGGTCCAAGGGCCTGCCCCGCAGCCGGGCCATGCGGTTCGGCGCGTCAACCGTCAGACCGTCGAAATCGACGCCCTCCGTCACCGGCAAGCCGCGCCGGAGCACGGCACGGACGCGGGCAAGAAGAACCTGGCGGTCGAACGGCTTGGTGACGTAATCGTCCGCACCGGCCTCCAGCCCCCGGCAGATGTCCTCCGGCTCCGTGCGGGCGGTCAGCATGATGATGCGCGTCGCGGACAGCTCGGACGTCTCGCGAATCCGACGCGCGACCGTGAACCCGTCGAGACCGGGCAGCATGACGTCGAGCAGGACGAGGTCGGGGCGCTCGCGCCTGACGGCGTCAAGGCCGTCATCGCCGCGTGCCGCCATCGAGACGTCGCCGTATCCGGCTCCCTGAAGTGCCATCCCCAGCAACGTGCGGATGGTCGAATCGTCTTCGACGACCAGGATCTTCACACCTGAACCCATCTGCGCCTCCGTCAATCAGTATTCGAGCTGGCTGCCGCCAATCGTCTCGCGGATGATCGAGTCGCCCGGCACGTAGGCGGGCGTCGTCGGCGCGACGGCGGCGAGCAGCCGGATCATGTTCATGACCTCCGGCACGTCGCCGAGCTCGCGGCGCGCGCGCTCCAGAAGCCCGCCCGCAAACGGCTTCAGCACGGCGAGCTCGTAGATGAGGTAGGAGTCGAACGTCAGGTCGGCGTTGCCGCAGAACGGCTGGATCCACTTCGCCTCGCCCGCGCGCACCTTCGGCCAGAGCCGCACCGTCACGGCGGGGCTCATCTTGCGGAACTGGTTGTCGCGCACGAGCCGCCGCAGGAAGCGCGCCTCGCACGGCTTCGGGGTGATGCCGCCGAAGACGTCGAGCGTCGGACGCGGCTCGACGAGCACGCGGTACTTCGCCCGGTCGGGAATCCCCTCCGTCAGGCGGGGGTTGAGCGCGTGGATGCCCTCCAGCACGACGAATCCGCCCTTCGGCAGCGAAACCGTGGCGTCCGTCCAGCGCGGCACGTGGCGCACGAAGTCGAACTTGCGCACGCGAATCGTCTCGCCGCGCAGGAGCGCGTTCACGTCCGCCGCGAGCGCGGGGATGTCCACGCACTCGACATGCTCGTAGTCAAGCTCACCGTTCGCGTCGCGCGGGTTGCGCGCATCGCCGACGAAGTAGTCATCCGTCGAGAGGTGGTACGCGGCGCGGCCGTTCACGCGGATCTGCGTGCAGAGGCGCGTCGCCGTCGTCGTCTTGCCGGCGGCCGAGCCACCCGCGACGAGGACGAGCCGGATGCCGGGGCGGCCGCACACGATGTCGGCGATCTTCGAGAGGGCCTTCACCTGCCGCGCCTCGGCGACGCGGATGAGTTCGGCGATCGAGCCGTCCTCGACGCTTTCGTTGAGTTCCAGTACCGTCATGTCACGTTGCTCCCCGACCAGCCGAGCTTGCGCGCGAGAACGTCGTAGGGGTCGTAGCCTTCGAGCTCCACAAGCTGCGCCGACGCGGCGCTTTTCGCAATCGTCACCCGTTCGCCCGCCCCCAGTGCGCCGACGTTCGCGCCGTCCGCATAGACGCCGATGCGCAGCGCGTTCCCCGCCGTGCGCGGACGCACCGTGACCGTGAAGGACACCGCGTCGCTCACGACGAGCGGCCGCACGCCGAGCGCGTGGGGATTGAGGGGCGTGACGACGAAGCTGCGCGAGTCGGGCATGAGGACGGGCCCGCCCGCCGCGAGCGAGTAGGCGGTCGAGCCCGTCGGCGTCGCGAAGATGAGCCCGTCGGCCATGTAGCGCGTGACGAGCTTGCCGTCCGCCTCCAGGTCGAGGCGCGCGGAGTGCCCGCTCATCTCGCGCGTGAGGACGACGTCGTTGAGCGCGGCGTGCCCGCCGACCTGCAGGAGGCGCCGCTCCGAGACGCGGTAGCGACCGGCGGCGAGGGCCGCGAGCGCGGCGGCGAAGTCGCGTTCGCCGACGCTCGACAGGTAGCCAAGCCCGCCGAGCTTGAAGCCGAGGACGGGCACGCCCGGATACTCGTGCACGGCGCGGAGCAGCGTGCCGTCGCCGCCGAGGGCGACGACGACATCCGCCGCGCGCCCTTCCGCCACGACGGCGATGCCGAGCCGCGCGGCTTCCGCCGACAGCGCGTCCTTTTGCGCCGCCGCCTCCGGCTTCTCGCCGTTCACATGGAAATGCAGTTTCATCCGTGGCACACATTATACCAAATCGCCCTCACACCCGAACAATGACAATGCCCGGATTGGGCGAACGGTGGTACCGCGCGGGAATGGACGCGGCATCGGGAAACGAGAGGAACTGTTCGGAAAAGACGTCGCCCGCGAATTCGCCGTCAAGGAAGCCGCGAATGTGGTTCTGTCGGCGGTAGGTTCGGCAGACGGCGAGGATGGCAGACTTGATGCGGCTCGTGCCGCCGCTCGATCCGTAGCCCGTCACGACGGCAAAGAGCTTCGGCCCGCCGCCGCGCGCGAACGAGACGAGACGCTCGAATTTCGCGAGCGCGTCGTCAACCTTCATCCCGCGTTCATGCAGGTCGTATTCGGGAATGTCCATGTCGTGTGCCTTTCTCTCACACCGACGCCGCGACGGAACAGGCGCGGCCGTGCGTGCCCTTCACGATACCGCGATTGAAGAAGAAGAGCTCCTTTGGATCGTAGCCGGGCTTGTTGTGGATGTCAACGTGGCTTGCGAAGTCCGGCGACTCGCGACGGTCCGTCCACCACTCGTAGCCGCACCAGCTGCCCGGCTTCGCGAGGAGCAGCACCGCGTCGTCCGTCGCGCGCAGCAGGCCGTCGCCCGGCACCTCGTAGCCGCCCGTCGCGAGCAGCACCTGCGCCGCCTTCTCGCGCGCCGGGCCGTAGACGAGACAGAACGCATGGTCGCAAAGCGCAAACGCCATCGACTGGTAGAAGTCGGGATACGCGAGCCCGCCAACCATCCGCGTCCTGAAAAGGCCCTCGCGGCGCAGCGTCACGTTCGGCAGCACAGGCGCGTCCGTGACGTCCGTGATCTCGTAGTCGCCCATCACCTTCAGGTCACAGCCACGCCGCTGGCAGATGTCCGCGAGGCGTTCAAGCTGGCGGCGGAACTCCCGCAGCGCGGCTTTCGCCGCCGACGAGTCGGGGCCGCATTTCTGCGCGGCGTAGTCGAGCGTCGGCAGGTAGAGGTACGCCTCATCGACGTCCTGCACGTTCGTCATCTCCTCGAAATAGGAAATGCACATCCGCCCGACCTTCGGCGAGGCGAGCGGCCCCCAGTAGCGCCAAAGAGGGAACGCGCCGCAGAGCTTCCGCAGGACGTCCGCAAGGCCCGTCGGCTGCGTGTAGCAGCTCATGACCATGCCGCCGCCGTGCTTGTGGATCGGCGCGGGGGAGAGAATGAGGTCGAGGTCTTCGCCGAGCGACTGCTGGAAGAAGAACATGCCGAACCGCTCGCCCGCCGCGCGGCGGTCGGCCCAGACGCGCCGCCCCTTCACGAGCCGCGCGCTCTGCTCCCAGAAGAGCGGCTTCCGCAACGTCTCCGACCAGTAGCCGTTCGAGACCATCCCGTGTTCGGCGGGCGACAGGCCCGTCCGCAACGTCGCCTGGGCGACGCACGTGACGGCCGGGAAGACGCTCGGCTGCGGCGCGAACTTCAGGCCCGCGAGTTCGGTCAGCCCGTTGCGCTCCAGCAGATTCCAGCCGAGCCCGGCGGCAATAACGTTCAGCTTTTTCATCGGCAAGCCCTGTCAGGGATCAGACGTTTCATACGCCATAGTATATCAAAATTGTCTCTCTGCGTTCAGCCGCCCTTCCCGCGCGAGGCGCCAGAGGAAGAGCGGATTGCCGCCGACATAGCGCCGGAACAGGCGCACGGGCGATGTCGTCAGGGCTTTCCGGGTCGAACAGCTCCGCGACGCCCGCGCCGAGTTCACCGAGCGAGGACGTCCGCGAACAGGCGCAGGGGATACTGGCGGACATCGCCTCCAAAAGCGACAGCCCGAACCCCTCGAAGCGAGACGGGAAGACGTAGGCCGCAGCGTCCGCCGAACCGTCCGCGAGCGGCGCGACGAGGTTCGCGAGCCAATGACAGTCGAGCGGCACGGCATCCGCGTTGTTGAAGACGACGATCTCGCCCCGCGCCGCGCGCACGAGCGCGTTCAGCGTCCGCCCCGGACGGTACGCGCCCGCCGGACGCGGCACCAGCCGCACCTCCGGGCGGGCGCGGAGAAGGACGTCCGTCCCGTCGGTCGAGCAATCGTCGCACACCAGCACCTCATGCGCAAACGGGCATTCCTGCGCAGCGAGGGCATCCAGCGTCCGCACCAGGAACGCCACGTCATTCCGGCACCGTACAAGGACGGAAACCATGGGTAGCGAATCCCTCACCGGTTGCCCTTCGCGCGATTGTGCGTCCGACAAAGCATCTGACAGTTCGCCGCGTCCGTCGCGCCGCCCTTCGACCACGCCGCGACATGATCCGCGTCCATCTCGTTGAGACGCCAGATCCGCTTCGCGTTCGCCTCGTGGCCGAGCGCGCAGAGCGGACAGTTCGAGACGCCCCTCCTCTCGGCGGCGGCCGTCTGTTTCGCGTAGACGGCCTTTTTCGTCCGCTCGTCGAACATCCGCACGTTGAGAAGCCGCGCGTCCTTCTCGCCGCCGAGGACATACTCGAAGACACCGCGCCGGTCGATCACCGCATCGTCCGCCAGCAACGCCGCAACCCGCTCAGACACCTTCGCCGCGTTGTAGGCCGTGCGGTGGTACGTCTCGTAGAGCCGCCCCCAGTCCAGTCCGCACATCTCGTCGTGCGTCTCCGTGAAAACCGAATCCGCCCAGTCAATGACGCTCGTGAAATAGCGGACGAGTTCATCGCAGTCCGTGTCGTGGCGATGACAGGACATATAGCCCTTCACATCCCCTTTTGATACCCACGACAACGCCGTCGCGAGGACTTCCTGCCGCTTCGGGTTCCCGCGCACGTATGCGCCCCACTTCTGCATCTGCGGATTGGTCGAATTGGAGAAGATCTCCCGTGCGCACGTCACGAACGGGCCGGAGCAGACGGCGTTCAGGAGTTCCTGTTCGTTGAGCGGTACGCCGGCGATGTTAATCGTCTTGAACCATTCCTTGATCTCGCTCTCCGCGCCCTCGCAAATGTAGATCGTCAGCGGAGCCGAGAGGATGCGGCGGTGTTCGTCTTCGGCAAGCCCGGCCATCGACTTCGCGACCGGGCCGTCGTCGAAGGAGAGCTTGCCCGTCACGAAGCGCCCGAAGCTCGTGATGCGCTGCTGGCCGTCCAGCACCTCGTAGCGGTCATCGCCCGTCTTCACGAAATAGAGAAGCCCCAGCGGGTACTCCTTCAGGAGCGAGCGCACGACGGCGACGTCGCGCCTGCCGTCGCCGTAGATGTAGTTGCGCTGGTATTCGGGCTGGATCGTGAGCCGCCCCTCCCAGCCGTAGAGGCCCTTGCCCTCGACCTCGTTGTAGACGAACCCCTTGCAGAGGTCTTCGACCGTCAAATCCGTGCGGAGAGTCAGTTTCATGGGTAATTCTCTTTCCCTTTAAAATCATTTACGGATTTTGATGTTTTTCATCTTCTTCGAGCATCTTCAAGATTGGTGTCGTTGTCCGAGGGATTGAACCAACTCTTCATCGTCAGCCCAAAATACTGGGTAAGTTTCTCACCAATGCGCCCGTAATGGGCATGAGTGACCTGTCCAAGTTCATTCGTCTGTGTACGGATACGGTAAATGAGATAGGTATCGGGCGGAAGTCTCGTGGAATCCTTGATGCCATCTGCCGTATGGACATGACGAAACTCAAAACTCTTCTGATAGACGGCATTCGTCTGAGCGCGGTAGGCATACCTGAACGCGCTTGTCGGCTCGACGGAAAGCGGATAGAAACCATCCTCGCAATTCGGGAATACAACCTTTAAATGCTCGTGGTAGTCGTCCCAGTCCTGTGGATTCCGCCAACCGTCAAACACGAGATGCAGATCGTCTCGCTTGCCGTTCCCGTAAGGTGGACACCATTCTAATAGTTCCAAGTCAAGTTTCACGACTTCATTGGTGTTGGGGAATGGCTTGAAGTCAACCTCATGAACTGTCATTTCCAACGGCTGAAGATGTCGCTTCAACACAATCGGAATGTCCACCGTCCCCTTTGACCATCGTTTGGTGCGGGTCGCTTCTTCAACCGTGTTCTGGCGATATTCGGGTGCGTACCTGACGGTTTCGTAGTGTTCTACCTTACGGACAACGACACGCAGTTCTTCTGTGCAGCGATGCCGCAAACAAAAAACGCCATTCTTGTCTGTCATTCCCCTTATGACATCGGCCTTTTGCGGTGCCGTGTAGCAAACGAGGGAAACCGCAGCCTCTGAAACAGGCGCCCCCTCATCATCGACCACACAGACGCGAACATCCGCCATCGCACCATCGGCAAAAGGGTTAAACGCCGCCAAAGCCGTGATGGCAAGCGAGACCCCAACGCCCAGAAGAACAATTGACCTCTTCATTTCAATCCTCCGATCTCGACAATCTTTTTGAAGACTTCATGACTGAAAAAATAGGCGACATTCTTGATGTCCGAATGCAAGAATCCGTCACCTTGAACACTGTCGGTCGCCCGTGGCCAACCATTTGGCTTCATGTGGTTCATGTCGAACGACAGCAGACCGTACGCCGTCAAATCAGTCCGCCCCGTCGGCGGCGACAGGGCGGGGATTCCCTGCGTCAGGTGAGAATCAATCACGAGACGCGAATTGGCCGCGTTTGTCAGCGATGCGGGAGAAAGGACAAACACGGTGTTCGTGGCGAAGACACGAGAATCCGTGACTGACTGTGCCGCTTCAGCCGACCATACGCGCCTATTCAGCAATCCCGCTGTACGGAAGCCCCAACCAGACCAGTCCGTCGTCCCCATAAAGCCAAGAAGCGACTTGCGTCCCTTCCAAATCTCCTGCTTATGCCAGGAGTAGCGGTCGCCCCAGTTTCCCGATGGGGAAAACCCATTGTACCATGAAGGGTTGTGGCTGTTCGTGTAGAGTTCAAGAACCTCATCTCCCGACGAATAGAAGTTGACGGCAAGAGGCTTTACGTCCGAAAAGCGTCCGCGCCATGTCATCTTTCCTCGCGCATCGTTCGGATTCGACTTATAGAACTCATGCCACCGTGCCGTCCAGCATTGAGACGGGTAATCTGTCCAATCCGTATGCACAAGATGATTGGCCGAAGAATAGTCGGCAAGCGACGGCTCGAACGCCTCGGACGGAATCGCCGAGTTGAGCATGATAAACTTGTCAACCTTCAATCCATAGTCCTGAATCGCCGCCGCGACGACCATCGTTCCGAGGCTGTGAGCGATGACGACCTTGCGGCCTTCCGCCTGCTGGATGAGCGGAGCCAGACGACGCGCCATGACGAAAGCGTTGGATGCATTGACCTGATAGTTGTAGGCAGGGCCAATGTCCGACTCCCATGCAATCGGGCAGAACTCCATCTGCGCACCCGCCTGCCAAAGGCGCTTGAACATTTCAGACGCCCAAACGCGGGCATCCTGTGCGCTCACGTTCGCGCCGTGGACAAAGAAGACGTTCGTCTTCTCGGCACGACAGGCGCATGCCGCAAGGATAGAAAAAACGAATAGCACAAAATATTTTCGCATCTCCATGTCCCCCCAGCTTCATTTCTCGACGCTACGCCCCTCAGACATTCGGCTCTTTCGGTGTCGGATGAAGATTCGCTTGTAGACACGATTTCCTCCAATCAGCGGTTGCGCAACACCACTCGAAGAATCCCAGAGACCGCTCGAAAAGCCACGTCCCTCGCTCTCGGACGCGCCGATGATTTCAAACTGTTCGGGACAGAACTTATCAAGAAATGAAATTGGAACTCCCATGATGCCATTACACCCTATGCCGGATAAGGATTCGCTTGAAGATCTCGCGCCCGTCGATGGTTGGCGCAAACAAGTCGTATTCGCTGTCCTTGCCGTGGTTCGCGACACCGACGAGCTCAAATTGCTCTGGGCAGTACTTGTCGAGGAAACTGATCGGCACGCCCATGATCCCTCTATGCGGCAATCCTGTCTGTCTGTCTGTCTGTCTGTCTGTCTGTCTGTCTGTCTGTCTGTCTGTCTGTCTGTCTGTCTGTCTGTCTGT
>CAKTZA010000016.1 GCA_934635045.1 uncultured Kiritimatiellota bacterium
GGGTACAATCCCCTGATGCGTATGAGGAAAACGCCCTGCCGCCAACGGGCTCGGACATCTGGATTCCCGAAAACGGCACCTTAACCGTCTCGTCCGAGAGCGACTATGCGTTTCTCGGCACGATGGTCAGTGTGCGTCCGCAAAAGGGCTCTGTCCTGACGTGCTCGGTCGCGGCCGGCCAGACAAACACGCTCGCCTGTGCGGTCTACGTGACGGCTGACAATTCGGCCTGGGCTGTCGGTACGCTTCGGAAGGTGGGCGCCGGCACGTTGGCGCTGACCAGTGCGAACGTGGACGGCAAGTGGGGCGAGCGGGCGGACTACAACGTGAACATGGACGTGCAGGGCGGCACGGTCGCGCTCTATCCGCAGACGGACATGGCGGGCAAGATCGTGGCGCTGCGAAGCGTCTCCGTCGGGCCGAACGGCGTGTTCGAGGCGCCGGGCCATGCGCGCCTGTCGCTTTGGCAGCTGAACGGCGAGGGCGTCGTGAGAAACGACAATGCGGCGATGAATCCGACGACCTTGACGTTCCCGAACACGAGCCCCGGCGGCGCGTTCGGCGGACGGATCGTCGGCAATTTCGGCTTGCGCGTCGAAGGGCGGCAGGACTTCTCCGGCGTCGACAGCCCATTTGGCGGCGCCTCGGTCGTCACAATCTGCGGCTACGCTGGCGGGAGCGTCGGCATCTGCGGCTTGGGCGCGATGGCCGGCAGCAAGGCCGCGCCGGGGCTTCCGACCTCGATTGGCCTCGACTACCTGAATCTCGGCGTCAAGGGGAACCCGGCGGACAGCGGGTCGGCGGCTTACCTCAGGTATCTCGGTTCGGGCGAGACGGTCGCGAAGACCCTGTTTCTCACCGGCTGGCGCACAGGCGTGCCGTATGTGTTCGACGCGGGCGAGACCGGCGGCTGGAAGTTTTCGGGCGGCGCGATCCGAAACACGGCGGCGGCCAATCTCCATGTCGTCCTGACGGGATCGAACGCGACCGAGAGCGTGATGGCGACGGGAGTCTTCCTGCCGTCGCAGGACGGCTGCGTCGTGCAGTTCACGAAGCGTGGCCCCGGCATCTGGAAACTCGCGGAGAGCGGAAGCGACTCGGCGTTGGGCCTCGTGGCCGTGGAAGAGGGCACGTTGCGCTATGACACGCTGCGCGACAAGGGCCGGCACTGTGCACTCGGCGCGGCGGAGACGCTGTTCGGCGGGCTGGTCGGTCCGGCGGACGAGGCGCGGCGCGTCCCCTACGCCGTCCGCCTCGGCGGTGTGGGAACGACGAACGCGGTCTTTGAATACGTGGGACAGGCGGCGGCCTGCACGGCGACGCGGCCGATCGCCCTTGGTGCGGGCGTGTCGCACATCCGCTCTTCGGGCGCGGGGCCGCTCAAGCTGCGTGGCGTCGGCGGCGTGACGGCGGATGCGCACGAACTCGTGCTGGACGGCGCGAATTCGGCGACAACATCCTGTCGACGGTGACGAACGGGCAGGGCGTCGTGAGCGTGACGAAGGCCGGTGCAGGCACGTGGACGCTGGCCGGCGAGCAGAGCTGGACGGGCGCGCTGTCCGTGAAGGGCGGCACGCTCAACCTGCTCAGTCCGCACGCCTACTCGTACTTCAAGCTCGTGCTCAAGGAGACGCTCTGGGGCTGCTCGCGCTATGCGGATTACGTCGCCGAGAAAGGCGAGGGCAATGCGAATCGGTTTCAGGTCGCCTTGGGCGAGTTTGCGCTCTACTCGGCGGATGGCCGACGGCAGAATGTCGGCTTTGCCGATGGCCTGTCGGTCGCGGAACTTGCCCCCGGCGAGGCGGCGTTCGGGGCAGATGCGCGTCCGGCGGCGGATGCGAACTACCCGTGGTACAACCGGCTCTTTCCGCTGTTCAACGGGCGTGGGTTCGTCAACTACGACAAGGACGGCGTGCAGACGGCATCGTCGACCGAATTCTACTGCAACAATCCGGGCAACAGGGACTTTTCGCTGGACGATCCGACCAGCTGGCTGTCGATCGTCGTCCGCCTGACGAATGCGACGCCGGCCATCGCGACGTGACGGGCGCGGGCGACTGCTTCGCCCTGCGCGGTGCGCCGGAGACGCCCGTGCCGTTCCTCTCGAACATCACGGACGTTTCGATTTCGGGCGGCGCGACTGTGCGGGCCATCGGCGCGAAGGTCGCGTTGCCGTCGGGCATTCGGATCACGCTGGATGCGGCGGACGCGTCGGCCGCGACGGTCGAGGGGCTTGACTTCCCCGTGTCGGGCACGCTGGATGTCGTCAACTACGACCGCGCGAAGGGGAAGATCGTCCTGCCGGTGTCGTTCGTCGGCAGCGCGACGTACGAAAACCTGAAGAACTGGACGGTCTGCGTGAATGGCGAGGAAAGCCCGGACATCCGGGTGCGCGCGTCGAACGGGACGCTGAAGGTCGTCCCGCCGTCGGGCGCGCAGAGTCTCATCCTGAACGGCGACATGGGCGATGAGGCGAAGTTCGCCGCCGAGTGCGTGTCGGACGGCAACCGGACGGGGCGGCTGTCGCTGTTTTCCGAAGAGTTCACGTGGAACAAGTGCGGCAAGCTCGAAGTCGTCGCGGTCGAGAAGAACGCGGCGACGGGAACGGATGTCATCAACGCCAACGCCTGGATCGGCGCGACGCCGGGAAGTCGGCTGCCCGGCTTCAAGGTGCGTCCGAACACGACGTACGAGTTCTCGATCGACCTGCGCGGCACACCGAAGTACGTGCGCATCGCGGCGCGCACATTTGTCGGCGACGACAACTGGAAGGGGGCTGAAAACCGGCTGACGACTGTGAGCCTGACGCCGATCAGCGAGGGGTGGCAGACATTTCGCGGCACGTTCAAGACGGGGCCGAAGGACGTCCGCTGCTGCCTGTGCGTCCAGATGTGGAGCGATACGCACGATCCGAAGGCGTACCAGTACAAGCTCGGCGACTGGGTGCTGTTCGACAACGTGAGCGTCCGCGACCGGCAGGGCGACCTGGAGGCGTTCGCGAAGAGGTATGGACGGCGGTTCGCCGTGGCGCCCGTCCCGGTGACGTGCGACATGCGCGTTCCCTTCGTCCCTGAAGAGGTGATGGATCCGCCGGAGAAGATCCACGTTCGTGCGGCCGTGAACGAGCTGAAGGGCGTGCCGCTCGCGCTCGCGAACCTGACGGGCGAGCTGACCGAGTACCGCGTCAGCTTGGAGTCGACGCTGCCCGCCGACCAGTTCACGCGGTTTGACGGCGCGAAGGGGCTTGCCGGTCTTTCGGGGTCTCGCGTGACGCTGCGCAAGGGGCTGCGTTTCAAGGACAACGACCTCTACCAGGGCAAGCTGCGGATCGACCCGATGCCGAAGATGGACGAGGCGCAGTCCCTGACCGTGCCGGCGATGGAGGCGGGGCTCGTCTGGGTCGACATCGACACGACGGATCTCCGCCCCGGCACCTATGCGGGTCGCTTCCGCGTGATCTCGCTCACCGACGCCGCCCAGAGCGAGCAGACGGGGCCGGGTTTTGGCGACTACCGCATCACGTCGCCGGGCCAGCGCGATATCCCGTTCGAGCTGGAGGTCCTGCCGATCGTCCTGGACAGGGAGCCGGCCGTTCCCGGCGGCTTCTACACGGCGGCCGTGAGCAAGGAGATGTTCGACCAGCTGGCCGACATGGGCGGACGTGACTTCCTGCTGCCGGTCTGGGCGCTCTCCTTCGCCAAGACGGCCGATGGGCTGGGCTTCGGCAAGTACCGCCCCCAGGAGTGGGAGGGCGGCGACATCCGCCGCGTCGTCCGCGACCACGTCGCGTGGGGACTGTCGCGCAACATCCGTCCGCGCTTCATGGTCGGCTACGGCAGCTGGTCGACCTTCAACAAGACGCTCGGCGACAAGACGCTGAGCGCGGACAACCTCACGCGCTGGGTCAACTGGCTGAAGGCGACGAAGGCGCTACTCAACGGCTGCGGCGTCTCGGACGCGGAGTATTGCCATGAGATTGCCGACGAGCCCAAGCGCAAGGACTTAACGGAACTGCTTGTCGCGCTCAAGGCGGCGAAGAAGGCCGTGCCGGAGGTGCGCTTCGTCATCACGTTCCTCGGCGGCAGCCATCCGATCACCGTCAAGGAGCTTGAGGACTTCGAGCCCTACCTGGACGGCTACATCTTCCACGACAACAAGTACCTGCGCAATCCCGGCTATCACGCGCACCTCGCGAAGCTGTGCGCAGCCGGTCGCTCGATCACCCACTACACGTGCTCGACGCGCATGACCGAGGACCTTGACCGCGAGTTCCGCCAGAACGCCTGGATGGCGGAACGCTGGAACCTGACGGGGAACTGGATCTATCAGGGCATTGACGCGAAGGGCGGCGCGGGGGCACCGAACTGGAAGCTCTGCACGGACGGCGGGCTTCTCTACCGTGCGGGCGAGGCGTTCCTGCCCTCGCACATCCTGAGGCTGACGCGGGATCGGCGCGAGAAATGAGGCGGGCGAGCGCGCCGCGCGCTGCCGCGCCCTGAACCTCTGGAATCCGACGGGCCGGATTTTGCTATACTATCGGCCAATGGAGAGAAGGACAGAGGAGACGGGCGAGCCGCCGCGCGGTCGTCGCGGAGGGCTTCGGCTGGGGCGGACGCTTCGGAACGTGTTCACGGTGGGGGGGCTGACGGCGTTCAGCCGCGTCCTCGGCCTCGTGCGCGAGATGCTGCAGTCGCGGCTCATTGGCGCGGGCGTCGAGCAGAGCGCGTTCACGCTCGCGTTCGCGCTGCCGAACATGGCGCGCAAGCTCTTCGGCGAGGGCGCGCTCACGGCGGCGTTCGTGCCGGTCTTCAAGGGCGAGGTCGCGGCGGGCGAAGTCGAGTCGGCGCGGCGGCTCGAGCGCGCCGTGCTGACGCTCGTCCTCCTGATTCTCGGCGCGGTCGTCGTACTGACGGTGCTGGGCCTGACGGTCGCGCTCGGCCTCTCGGCGGCGGACGTCGTGTCGCTTTCGCCGCGCGCCGTCCTCACGCTGAAGCTCGTGCGCATCCTCTTCCCCTACATGATCTTCATCTGCGGCGCGGCGTTCGGCATGGGCGTCCTCAACGCGCTCGGCCGTTTCGTCGAGGGTGCGTTCATGCCGGCGTTCCTGAACGTCGTCTGGATCGCCGCGCTGGGGGCGCTCTGCTTCTGCCCCGGCCTCTCGCTCGCGGCGCGCGTCACGGTCGTCTGCTGGGCGATTCTCGCGGGCGGCGCCGCGCAGATGGCGTTCCTCTTTCACTGCATGCGGAAGCGGGGCTACGGCTTTCGCTTTGCGCCGTTCGCCGCGTTCCGCGACGAGAAGTTCAGGCTCGTCTGGAAGAACACGCTCATCGGCGCGCTGGGCGCGGGGGCCATTCAGGTCAACTACCTGCTCGATCAGGTTCTGGGGCAGCTGGCCGCGCCGTGGGCAGCGGGCGTCATCGGCTATGCCGAGCGCCTGATGGACCTGCCGCTCGGCGTGGTCGGCGTCGCGTTCGGCACGGTGCTGCTGCCGACGTTCGCGGGACACTTCGCGAAAGGCGATGCGGCCGGCGCGCGACGGGCGCTGAAACGCGCGATCCTCCAGATGACGGCGGTCATGCTGCCGGCGTCCCTCGTCACGTTCTTCGGCGCGCCGCTTATCGTGCGGCTCGTCTACGAGGGACACGCCTTCGACGCGACGGCGACCGTGCGCGTCGCGCGCGCGCTGTCCGTCTATGGGCTCGGACTCTGCTTCTTCTCGATCCAGAAATGCCTCATCCCGTTCTTCCAGGCGCAGAAGGACATGAAGACGCCGCTGCGCGTGACGGTGCGGACGGTCTGCCTCAACGCCGCGCTGAACGTCCTCGCGATCGTCGCGCTGCCGCCGGACTGGCGGCACGTGGGGCTTGCGGCCTCGACCTCGTTCTGTGCGCTGGTCGGGTGCGTCCTGTTCGTTCGCGCCCTGCCGCGACCGTGCCTGCGGGAGGACGTGTGAACCTGCGTGTCTTGGCGATGGCGCTGAAACCCTATCTGGCGATCCTGAAGCTCGTCTGGCCGCTCGCCTTGGGGATGGTCAACACGGCACTCATGCAGTCCGTCGACCGCGCGTTCCTCGCGCGCCATTCGGTCGAGGCGCTGGAGGCCGTCCTGCCCGCGACGACGCTGGCGTGGGTCTTCCTGTCCTTCTTCCAGTCGGTCGTCGGCTACTCCAGCGTCTTCGTCGCGCAGTACCACGGCGCGCGGGACGCGGAGGGCTGCCGCCAGAGCTTCGCGGCGGCGATTCTCGTGTCCGCCCTCTCGCTCGTGCCGATGTTGCCCGTGACGGGACTGGGCGACTGGATCCTGAACCGCACGGCGGCGACGCCGTCGATGGCCGCGCTGGAGCGGACGTATTTCGACATCCTGATGCTGGGGTCGGTCTTCGTCTACCTTCAGATGGCGGCGATCTCCTACCTGACGGGGCAGGGGCGGACGCGTCTCGTGTTCTGGGTGAACCTCGTCGGCAACGTCCTCAACGTCGCGCTCGACCCATTGCTGATCTTCGGCTGTGACGTCACGCTCTTCGGGCGGCGGTTCGCGCTCGCGCCGCAGGGCATCGCCGGCGCGTCGTGGGCGACGGTCGTCGCGCTCGCCGTGCAGTGCGCCGTCCTGGCGGTCGTCCTTCGGCGCACGGGCGTTCTCCGCCGACTGCGTCTGCCGAGCGTCCGCGCGCTGGCCGTCCGGCTCTTGCGCTTCGGCATTCCGGCGGGCGGCTACGAGGTCCTGAACATGCTGTCGTTCACGATCTTCGTCTTCGTGACGGGCGAGGTTGGCGGCGAGGCGTTTGCCGTGTCGAACGCCTGCTTCACGGTGAACTACCTCATCTTTGCGCCGATGACGGGGTTCGCGATTGGCGTGCAGACGCTCGTCGGGCAGGCGCGCGGACGTGGCGACGACGCGGCGGCCGTCGTCGCGCTGCGGCGCACGATGCTGCTTGGGCTTGGCTTCACGCTTGTCGCTTGCCTCGGCGTGCTCGCGTTCCGGCGGCCGATTCTTGCGCTCTACGCCTCGCCCGACCTGACGGATCCGGCGGCGTTCCACGCGCTCGGCACGACGCTGCTCTGCCTCATGTCGGCGTGGATGCTCTTCGACGCGGCGGACGTCATCATCTCAGGCGCGCTGAAGGGCGCGGGCGACACGAAGTTCGTGATGGGGTGGATGCTCCTGAACGCCTTTGCCCTCTGGCTGCCGCTCGTCTTTCTCGTGCGCCACTTCCACAACACGATGCCGTCCCTGTGGGGGACGATGATTGTCTACGTCATCGTCATCAGCCTCGGCTCGCTCGTCCGCTGGCGGCTTGGCGCATGGCGGAAGATTCGGCTGGTGTAGCCGCCGCGTTCCGGCCCGTCGGCCCGGCCGTTCGTTGAATTTTTGGCGGTGCCCTTGACGCGGCGGCGGCGAAAGTGTACAATACACTCAAATTTTCTCTCAACAGACATAGGAGTCGACAAAAACAATGAAGAAGTCCATCAAGTTCGGTGTCATGGCCCTTGCGTTGGCCGCGACGGTTCCCGCGTTCGCAGAGGAGGAAGAGGAGGGCGCGATTGGCTGGACGCCGATTGCCTTCGGTCTCGCCTCGCCCGTTCAGCTCCCGTGGGGGCTTGCGCGCTGGGACGTGTTCGGCCTCGACCTCAACCTCTTCTACTCCGACGCGCCGAAGATGTACGGCCTCGGCATCGGCGGCCTCGCGATGACGACGCGCGAAGACCTGATCGGCTGGCAGATTTCGGGCCTCTGCAACTGGAACGCGAAGAACATCTACGGCATCCGCACGACGCTCGGCGCGAACATCTCCTTCCAGGAGACCTACGGCTGGGATGCGGGCGGCTTCGCCTACCGCGAGGGCGAGATGTGGGGCGTTGACGTCGAGTTCATCGGCGCCTATCAGCAGGCCAACTTCTGGGGTCTCCAGATCGTCGGCCTCGTCAGCTTCACGACGGCCCAGACCTACGGCGCGAACCTCGCCATCGGCGGCAACATCGCGAAGGTCGCCTACGGCCTCGAAGTCGGCTGCTTCAACTTTGCGGACGAGCTGCACGGCTGCCAGATCGGCCTCGTCAACTTTGCGCGCGAGTGCCCGTGGGGCTTCCAGATCGGCCTCGTGAACATCATCCTTGACAACAAGATCAAGGTGCTTCCGATCGTCAACGCCTACTTCTGATAGACGGGGCGACCGTGAACAAGGGAAATCCCTACCTGAAAAAAGCAACGGGGGCCGCGAAGGTCCCCGTTGTGGCTGATAAGCGCAAGCACGGCCTCGGCCGCCGCGTCGATTTCGGCGGCGCGGGCGTGGGCGGGCTTTTGGGCACTGCGCCGGCGGCCGTCCCTGGCCAGCCGCTGGAGCTGAAGATCGCCGACATCGAGCGCTCGCCCTACCAGCCGCGCCGCGAGTTCCGCGAGGAGGAGCTGAAGGAACTCGCCGAGTCGCTGAAGAACAACGGGCTCGTTCAGCCGCCGACCGTGCGTCGCAACGCGCAGGGCCGCTATGAGCTGATCGCGGGCGAGCGTCGCCTCCGCGCGGCGCAGCTCGCGGGGTGGGCGAAGATTCGCGTCACGCTCGTCGAGGCCGACGACCAGACGGCGGCGGTCATGACGACGACGGAGAACCTTCAGCGCGAAGACCTGAACCCGATTGAGGAGGCCGTCTCGTACCGTACGCTTCAGGACAGGTTCAACTTGACGCAGGCCGAGGTCGCCGAGAAGGTCGGCAAGGGCCGTGCGACCGTCGCGAACGCGACGCGCCTCCTGGAACTGCCTGAAGAGGTCAAGCAGCTCGTCGCGACGCAACTTCTTTCCGTCGGCCACGCGAAGGTGCTTCTGTCGGTCGAGGACGAGAAGGAGCGTGTCTTGCTCGCGCGCGACTGCGTGAACGACCAGCTGACGGTGCGCGCGCTCGAAAAGAAGGTCGCGCGCCTTCATGCGCCCGTCGCGGCGAAGGAAAAGGGCGAACCTGACCTGCCTGAGCATTACGTCCGCAATCTCGTCGACAAGCTGAAGAAGCACCTCGGCTGTGCCGTGCGCGTGACGCCGGGTGTCTCGCACGCCAACGGCCGCCACACGAAGGGCGTTGTCGAAATCGATTTCTTCGACAACGACGAGCTGGATCGCATCATCCGCATGATCGGCGTCTCGGTCGACTGACGATGGGAATTTCGCTCATTCTCGCGACGGCACTGGCGTTCACGCCGACGGATGCGCACCTCGCGTTCGAGACGGCGAAGACGCTTGTCGAGGACTACACGCCGCGCGACGCCGGGTCGCATCGCAGTCGGCTTGCGTCCCTGTATCTGCTGGACGCCGCGAGCGCGGCGGGGGCGGATGTCCGTCGCGACACCTTCAAGGCCGCGACGCCGAAGGGCGAGCGGAGTTTCACGAATTTGTATGGCGAGTTCCGCCCGGTTGATCCCGACGCGCGGTGGGTCGTGCTCGTCTCGCACTACGACACGAAGCCGGGCACGAACTGTCCGGGCGCGAACGACGGCGCCTCGACGAGCGGGCTGCTCGTCGGCATCGCCAACGCCTTTTCGGGCTGGACGGAGCGGAAGGGCAATCTCCTGCTCGTCTGGACGGACGGCGAGGAGTGCATGGAGCGCTACGCCGAGAACGACGGCTTCTGGGGCTCGAAGCGCGCGGCGGCGCAGCTGGCCGAGACGGGGCGGCAGGTCCAGGCCGTCATCTGCCTCGACATGCTCGGCGACAAGGACCTCTCAATCCTCGTGCCGGCGAACGGTACGTCGGCCTTGGCGAAGATCGCCGTTCATGCGGCGCGTCGCATCGGCAGCCCGAATCTCGTGCGCCTGACGGACGACTTGGTGAAGGATGACCACGTCGCCTTTCTTGATCGCGGCTTCAAGGCGATTGACCTCATCGACTTCTCCTATGGCCCCGACAACGCCTACTGGCACACGCCGCAGGACACGCTGGCGAACATCTCCGAGGCGTCGCTCCTCACGAGCGGCCGCCTCGTCGTCGAGATGCTCAACATCCTTCTTTAGAAAATTCTCCGTCTCGTTGGCGGCTTCGCCGTGACGGGGCTAAAACAGGCGGCAAAAGTCTTCGGGTGAAATCGCCTTGACGGGCGAGCCCTTGAAATCGGAGAGGTTGCGCGTGACGATGTAGTCGCAGTCGGCGGATTCGGCACCCGCCGCGACAACGGCGTCTTCAAAGTCTTCGAGCGGCAGTTCGCGCGCGCGGCGGAATTCCTTGCGTCCGCAAGGTGCCAGCCCGAACAGGGCCACCAACCAGTCCACGGCGCGTTCTGCGGTTGCCTTGTTCGCGTGCTTTCGCGCGAGATAGTAGACCGTTGTCACCGCATGAGGGGGTACGACTGCCTGTGCGCGTCTGCCGCCACCGGCGATTGTGCAGACCCTGGCCGAGGCCGTGACCCATTGCGGGCGATTCGTCACCACGTCCAGGATGACGTTGAGATCGATCATCACCTTCATGCGTGCTTTCTCTCAAGATGGTCGTAGTAGTCGCAGGTGTCGGCTTCGGGAGCCTCAATTGGGATGATGCCAATCATGCGGCGGACTTCGGGCGAGATTCCGTCGTCAGCCGTCTCGCAGGCGGTTTTAAGCCCCTTGATGAACCCGACCAGCAATTCGGAAACCGTCGTCTGGCGCTGGTTCGCGTAGGCGCGGACGAAATCAAGGTATTCGCCCGGCAGCCGAATCGACATTCTCGCATCTGCGTACATACAAAGTCCTTTCGCTTGTCAGCACATAGTATACCACAATTCTGTGTGCGCATGTCTGCTCGATGCGGGATATGGTATAATCTCCCGCCATGAAGAAGCAGACCATCACCGACAACACCATTGATTCCGACGTGCTGACCTACACGGTCGGCGAAGACCCCGTTCTCGACCTCGCGCTCGCGAAGTGGGACTGCATGGGCACCGCCGCGCACGTGACGATGCTCTCCGAGATGAAGGGGCTGAAGAAGCCGATCGTCACGAAGGCCGAGGCGGCGAAGGTGCGCAAGGAGCTCGCGCGGATCGTCCGCGTCGCCGCCGAGGGGAAGTTCGCCATCCGCGAGGACGACCAGGACGTCCACATGGCCGTCGAGCGTCTGCTGACCGAGCGGCTCGGCGACCTTGGCAAGAAGATCCACACGGGCCGCTCCCGCAACGACCAGGTGGCCGTGGACGTGCGCCTGCACATGAAGAGCGAGATCCTCGAGACGGAGAAGGAGGTCTGCGCGCTCGCGGCGGAGCTCTGCTCGTTCGGCTTCGACGCGGGGCCGATTCCGCTCGTCGGGCGCACGCATCTGCAGCCCGCGATGCCGTCCACGGTCGAGATGTGGGCGACGGGCCACGCCGAGATGATCGTCGACCAGCTCGCGAACTTCGAGGCGGCCTACGCGCTCGCCGACCTGAACCCGCTCGGCTCCGCCGCCGGCTACGGCGTGCCGCTGCCGCTCGACCGCGCGCGCACGACGCAGCTGCTCGGCTTCCGGCGCACGCTGCACAACTGCTTCGGCGCGTCGATGGCGCGCGGCGAATGCGAGGCGAGCCTCCTCTCGGCCCTCGCGCAGCTCATGTGCGTCCTCTCGCGCCTCGCCGAGGACCTGATCCTCTTCTCGATGCCGGAGTTCGCCTACTTCAAGCTGCCGCGCGCCTACTGTACGGGCTCGTCGATCATGCCGCAGAAGTTCAACCCCGACGTGCTGGAGCTCGTGCGCGGCAAGACGGCGCAGGTCATCGGCTGGCAGACGGCGGCCCTCACGCTCCTCCACGCGATGCCGGGCGGCTACAATCGCGACTTGCAGGACGCGAAGCTCCTCTACATGAAGGGGCTGGAGACGACGCGCACGACGCTCCGCATTCTCGCGAAGGTCGTCGCGGGGCTGAAGGTCAACGCGGACAACTGCCGCGAGGCGTTCACGCCGGGCGTCTTCGCGACGGACGTCGCGCTCGCGAAGGTCGCGGCGGGGATGCCGTGGCGCGACGCCTACCACGCGGTGCGCGACCAGTTCGCCGCGCTCTACGAAGGCAAGCCGGCCGAAGTCGCGAACCTTGACCCGGACAAACAGGTCGCGCTGAAGACGCACGAGGGCACGTGCCTCGGGCTCGACCACGAGCTGTACCAGACGCGCATCTCCGAGGCCGTCGCCTCGGCCGACCGCCGCCTCGCCGCGCTGGAGACGTGCTGCCGGCGACTGCTGAAGTGAAGGCGCGGCCGCCGAAAGCATCAGGGGTGTGATATAATACCGTTCCTATGGCGAAGGAGAGACAGAGCGAGGAGCTGAACCGTTCGACGGCATTCGACAACCGGCTGCGTCCGACGGACTTTCAGGGGTTCGTCGGGCAGGAGAAGGTGCGCGACCGCCTGCTGCTGGCCGTGAAGGCCGCGAAGGATCGCGGCGAGTCGCTTGATCACGTGCTGTTCTCCGGCCCGCCCGGCCTCGGCAAGACGACGCTCAGCTACATCCTCGGCGAGGCGATGGGCGTGAACGTGAAGACGACGTCGGGGCCCGTCATCACGAAGCCTGGCGACCTCGCGGGGCTCCTGACGTCGCTGGAGCCGGGCGATATCGTCTTCATCGACGAGATCCACCGCATGGCAAAGACGGTCGAGGAATACCTCTACTCCGCGATGGAGGACTACGCGATCGACATCATGCTCGACCAGGGACCGAACGCGCGCTCCGTGCGCCTCGACCTGCCGCGCTTCACGCTCGTGGGCGCGACGACGCGCATCGGGCTCATCGCCGCGCCCCTGCGCGCGCGCTTCGGGCTCGTGAACCGTCTCTCCTACTACGAGCCGCCGGAACTCGCCGAGATCGTGAACCGCTCGGCGGCGAAGCTCGGCGTGGACATCGATGCGGACGGTGCGCTGGAGATTGCGCGCCGGAGCCGCGGCACGCCCCGCATCGCGAACAACCTGCTGCGGCGCGTCCGCGATTATGCGCAGGTCAAGGCCGGCAACTTCATCACGGGCGACGTGGCGACGGCCTCGCTGTCGCTCCTGGAGATCGATCCGCACGGCCTCGACGAAATGGACCGGAAGATCTTGGAGACGATCTGCGTGAAGTTCGGCGGTGGACCCGTCGGGCTTTCCACGATTGCCGTCTCCGTCAGTGAGGAGCCGGACACGATCGAGGAGGCCTACGAGCCGTTCCTGATCATGGAGGGGTATCTGGAGCGGACGCCGAAAGGCCGCGTCGCGACGAACCTGGCCTATCGGACGCTGGGCCTGCAGAAATAAGGCGGGGCGCAACGCCCCGCGCGAGCTTTCTAAATCCGCTCGAAGTCGCTGGCCGGGTGCTTGCAGATCGGGCAGATGAAGTCCTTCGGCAGCTCCTCGCCCTCGTAGACGTAGCCGCAGATGATGCAGCGCCAGCCGCGCTTCGCCGTTTCCGTTTTCGGCTGTGGATTCGGCTTGATGGCGCGCTGGTAGTAGGAGTAGGTCGCCGTCTCTTCGTCGGACGAGACAAGCGCGTCCGTGACGTCGGCGAGGAAGAGCAGGTGCGTGCCGAGGTCGATTGTCTGGAACACCTTCGCGCTGATGATCGCGTTCGTGTTCTTGTCGATGGCTCGGACGCCGTTCGCGAGACGCGGCGCGGGGAAGTCCGCGAACTTGTCGACGGTCGCGCCGCTCTGGAAGCCGAAGCGCCTGAAGAGGTCGAACGACGCCGATTCGGCGATGACGGAGACGTTGAAGACGCCCGTGCGTGCGATCATGCCGCAGGTGTGGTTCGTCTTGTTGACGGCCACGCACACGCGCAACGGGTCGTTCGTGACCTGCTGGAACGTGTTGACGATGCAGCCGTTGTCCTTTTCGCCTTCGCGCGCCGTGAGCACGTAGAGGCCGTAGCCGATCTTGAACATTGCCTTCGTATCCATAGTCTGACTCCTTGATTTGTGGTGATTCCGAAAACGGGTGCCGCCATACGCGCCGCCCAACAAGGAGAAATATAGCAGGAATTCCCGTCGGTGTCAATCGACCGTGGTGCGTCGGTCTGAAGAGCTGACGCGCATTATGCTATAATACCCCCATGAAACGGAGGTGGGACAACTGGTCGGATGACTTGTTTGCGGCGGCGGCGCGAGTGGGCGTTTCACGTGAGCCGAATGCGTCTGCGTCCGAATCGGTGCGGCTCATCGATTCGCCGCTGGTCGCCTCGACCGCTGAATGGGTCGGCGGAAAGATCAAGGAGCTTGGGAGCCTCCTTGCCGCAGATCACGCCGTCGAGTATGTGGCGATTCTGCGGGCGTTCGCCGAATTCCGTCAGCATCACGAACCCGAACCGCTTCATGAGGACATTGCGCGCGCCGTCTGCGGCGAAACGCCCGATCCGTTTGCCGAACTGACGCTCAAGAGCGATCTTCGCCAGCTGAAGGACTGGGGGCTCGTCACCGAACGAATCGAGAAGGAGCGGTTGCGCGGCTATCGGGACAACCGCCGCACGAAGTTCCGTTATCGGCTTTGCGAGGAGGCCGCCCAGTTCGTTGCGTGGCTGGAGGAACGGCGAAACCGTCCGTTGGATGCGGGTGGGGGCGACATCACCGGCAATCTCCTCGACCTCCAGTGTTCTCTGCTACATGAACTTCGGCGCAAACTCCGCACGGTGGCGCCGACGGGGACGGATGCCGATACCGCCGGTGATGTCCTCTACCGCGTCGAGCAGATGCGTGTCTATGTCGATGCGACTGCGCGGACATTGCAGGCCTTGAACCTGCGGCTTCTCTCGTTCGGTGCGGAATCGTTCGCGGCGGACGCGGCCAAGCCTGTTGTCGATGAACTCGCGCTCTTCCTGGACCGATTCGGGCGGCGCTTCGGTGTCTTGCGCGAGGAGATTGTCCAGGATCTCACGGAACTGCGGCGTCCGAATCAGGCGGCGCGTTGGGCAATGTGTGCGGACGTCCTTCGTGCCGAGGCGTCGAAATTCCGCCACATTGCGTCAATGCGCATTCCCGATGCGGCCGCGATTCTTTCCGATGCCGCCCGGTTCTACGAGCCCGACGGCGCACTTGTCGATTTGATGCAACGCATCGTCGATTCGGCACGCAAGGTCTGGGGCAAGCTCAACGCAAAGCTGCGTGAACTTGAACGCCGCAACCATCGTCTTGAAGACCTTGGCGTGCGGATTGCCGAACTTGCGAAAATGGATGAGGATGTCGTTCCCTACGGCTGGTTTCGCCGGTTGCTGGAGACGGCGGCGATGCGGGGCGATGCGCAAATACAATCTGATGGCTCAAAGTCGGTTCACCCGCTTCCGAAAGCCTCTGCGAAGGTCAAGGCGAGAAAGACCGTCACATGGATTACGCCGCGAACGGTCGGCGAAAAGGCGGATATCGCCTCCATTTCCCAGGTGCGTGGTGCGCGACTGAAAGACTGGCTCAAAACATGCGCCCTTTATCCCGAAGAATCGACAACGCGACTCTCGTCCCTCGTTCCGCAGACGTTCGACGATTTTCCGAATGTTGTCCAGTTGATTGAATACACGTGCCTTGGCCGTGGCGAGAAAGGCCGCCGCTATCTTGATGTCACCGCGCGAGAACTGTCCGAAGCGGCGACGTTGACTGGTGTCGGGTGTATGTTGACCTGCAACGATTTGGTTCTCGCGAAAGCGCAAAAGGAATCCGAACATGAAGATTGAAGAACTGCTCGACCGAGGTGACCAGACATCCGTCCTCATGCAGACGGCCCTGAACATCCTGATGGAGTCGCCGTATTTCTACAAGACGGACGACGAACGCACCTTTCTCGTGCTGCAGCGGTATCGTCAGGCGTTCGCGGCGTTCTTCGACAAGTGCTTTGGATGGACGCTCGTGATGGACGCGAAATGCGCACGTCTCTACAAGCCGAAATGGTACAACGAGGCGATCACGCCACCGAATCGGGACATGTTCGGCTTCACGCGCCGTGATGAATGTCTTGGCTTTCTGCTGCTGTTGGAGTTCTTTGAGAGGGAGGCTCGCGAACAGGGCGTGGCGGCGGACGACCGCGACAACCTGCGCATCCGCTTCGGCGACTGGCTTGAATACGCGGCGGCGCGGTTCCGCGAACTGCTGCCGGAGAAGCGCGCGCTGTATACGGACGAGAAGGTGCGGCAGATCCTGCGTGGCCTGATGCCGGCGTTGGAACGCTATCGCTTCCTGCGCAGGATCAGGCCGTCCGCCGACGAATCGGTCAGCGAGGCGGAGACGATTTGGGAGTGCCTGCCGGCCCTTTGGCACTATCAGGCGGCGCAGCTCGCCGAGCCGATCTTGCCCCCTTCGGAGGCGGCGAAGGCGCATGAGGAGGGCCTGGCATGAAGGTCTCGGACAACTACCGCATCACGGCCGTTCGCCTCGTGGAGTTCCACAATCTTGGCACCACGACCGTTGACATTCCTGAAGGCGGGCATCTCTTTTTGCTGGGCGACAACGGATCCGGCAAGACGACGCTTCTCGATGCGATTCATCTTGTCCTCTCCGCCGGACGCGACATGGAATTCAATTCCGCCGCACGTGTCGCGGGGGCGAAGGATGCCGGTGGACGCACAATCCAAGGCATCGTCCTCCGCTACAACGCCGTGACGGGCCGCGCAGCGCGCGAGACGGGCATCACCTACGCGGCCGTTGAACTGCGGTCGATGACGGATGCGAACAAGGTCGTCTCGTTCGCGGTCGGTTTTTCGGCGGAAGGGTTGGATATCGCCTACCAGAGTTGGGGCGGCGTGGCGTCTGTCCCCGTCCGCGCCTTGCCGCTCACGGTTGCGGAAGAAGGTCGCCTCCGCGCCGCAACACAGGCCGAGTTCAAGCGTGCGTTGACGGGCGGAAACTTTGTGGGCGGCAAATACTTTGGCCACATCGGCGATTATCGCGAGGCGGTTGCCAAGCGTCTCTTTGGTGGCGAATCCAAGTATGCGGATGTCTGCAAGCTCTTGCGGACGGGCAAGGCCTATCGGGAGATCGCCGCGCGCGCAACGAACTACGATGAACTCTTTCGGCAACTTTTGGAAGATCCGGCGCGCGAGACGTTCGAGCCGCTTCTCACGGGCTTGCGCGAACTGGAGGAAAGCAAGGGGCGGCTCGACCAGATTGACGAGCGAGCCCGTTACTTGACGGATCTCAGACGTCGGCGAGACCAGCTTGCGAATGCACGGCTTCAGACGTCCGTCATCGCGTGGGCCGAAGCGGAAGCGGCGCGTGTCCGCGCGGCAACGGAAGCCGAAAGGCTTGGGGTTGCCGAGACAGCGGGCCAATCGGAAGTGAAGGAGCTCGAATCGTCCGCTCAGGCGGCGCGGGTCGAGACGGAACGCGCGCGCGAACGGCTGGACGATCTCCGGCAGAAGGATGCGACGGGGCTTCTCGGGCGTGAGAAGTCCGTCGTGGCGCGTCTGGTCGAATGCCGACGTCGTGCCGACGAGGAAGCGTCGCGCCTTTCCGAAGAGACGGCCCGTGTGCGCAGGGCGGCCAAGGCCCGTGTACAGGCCGTGTCCCTGTGTGCGGACATCTTGCGGCGCGCGGGCGAGACGATTCAGAAAACGAGCCGCGAAGCGGATTTTGCGTGCGGTGAACTCACGGACGCGCTTTTCGCGGCAGATCCCCTGCGCGAGACGGCTGCGTGTACGCAGGTGTTTGCGGCCTTTGGCCCGACGCTCGGTCAGGCCCGTGACGAGCGGATGACGCGAAGCTACGAGGCGCGGCAACGCGCCACGGATGCGGCGACGGCAACGGAGGAGGCCGAGAAGGTCTGTGCGCAGTTGCGGACGCGCAAGGAGAATGTTCCTGCGATTCCCGGCTTTACGGATCTTCAGGCGACACTTCGGCAGAATATGCTCTCGGTACGGAGCGTGTATGAGCTTCTGGAACCGGCGTCTGGCTGTGACGCGCGGCATCTTGCGCTGCTGGAGCAACTGGCGGGTGAGGCATTTTTGGCGACGCTTGTGACGGACGAGAAGGAGGCGGATCGCGTCCGTCAGCTCGCGTGGCAGGAGAAAGCTTCTGTTGCTGTCGCCGTGCGCGAAGAAGTGAGCGGGGATGTCACGGCGCTCACGCCGTGGCTTGGAAACTTCATCTCGTTTGAAGAGTCCGATCCTGTGGCCGTCAGGTTGCTGGCGCGGCAATTGGCGTCCAGTGGCGCACCGCAGGACGGAACGTTCTTGTCTATCAAGACATGGGCGTTCCGCGACCGTGCGGCCCCGTTGCCGAACGGGCGGCCCCGGCTCATCGGACGCAAGGCGCGCGCGGCAGAACTGGCGCGGCAGCAGCGCGAAGCCGAGGAGCGTCTGGCGGCTGCGCGGCGTGCGCAGAAGGCGGCGGAGAGGGATTTGCAGGCCGCAGAAGCGTCCGAACGTGCCGTGCGGCAACTGGAATCTGCCATTGAGACGGTGCGGAACGAGATTCGCGAAGCCGTCGAGAACGTACGCCGCGCACGGGAACAGGAGGCGACGCAGGAGACGTTGCGGGCGCGGACGCAGACCGTCGCCGAGGAGCGTGCGCGGGAGGTGGCGGACGTCCAGGAAGAATTGGATGACCTTCGGCTCAAGATGCGGGCCGAGGGCGTCGACGCATCGCTGGAGAAACGAATCGCGGCGGCGACAAAGACCCTGCACCAAAAGGATGAGGCTGCGCAAAGAATCCAGCAGCAAATCGGTGTGATGCGCGGACGGCTGGAGACCCTGACGAAGATGCGTCAAGCACAGGAAGCCGAAGCGGCGTCCGCACAGGCACGCGCGGCGGCGTCGGCTGAGGCGTTTGCGAATGGCCTGCAAGAGGGCGAGTCCATCGCGGATGGTGCCGCGCGGCTTTGCCCCGCCTGTGTGCAGGCGACGGATTTTGCGGCCTTGCGTGAGCAGTGCATTGGCGATGCGCGTGTGGCCGAGACGGAAATACGGCGAATGATTCGCGAGCAGAAGGGCGAGACGTTTTCGTTTTCCTTCGATGCCGAGGCGAATCGGCTTGCAGATCGGCGCGGAAGCGAACTGGACGAGGTTCTGGCGGATGAGACGCGAAGGCTCGCAGAATTGAAGGGGGCCATCAACCAGAAGAGCCGCGAAGTCTTCGAGCGCATCTTCATGGGCGAGGTGATGAATCGGCTCTACCGTGATCTTCTGCAGATCGAGAACTTGGCACGGCGGATCCAGCAAAAACTGGCGGGGCGCCGCTTTGGGTCGAACCGCTACACATTCGAGTTGACGCCCGTTCCCGCATACGAGCGGTTCGTCAAGCAGATACGCAACGTGAATGTAGGTTCAGGGGAGGACAAGGATGAACTGCGCGAGACGTTAGCAGAACACCGAGACGAAATCCTAAACGCCGAAATCGACCAGATTCCAGAGATTCTCGACTATCGGCGGTGGTTCCGCTTCCAGCTGAAGGTGCTGACGGAGAACGAGGAGGGACGCGTCATCGACCGAAAGGTCAAGAGCCTCGGTTCGGGTGGCGAACAGGCCGTGCCAAACTATCTGCTCATTTTGACGGTGGCGGAGTTCCTGTATCATGGCGGTGAGCGCAATGACCCTCCGAAATGTGCGCCACTGCTCTTTGACGAGGCGTTCTATGGCATTGATGCGGCGCGACGGGACCAGCTGCTCGCGTTCGCCGACGACCTTGGGCTCCAATTGTTCGTCTCATCGCCCGATCAGGATGGCGTCAAGCGCGAGATCAGCCATTCGGTCTCGCTCATCGTCATCAAGGACGAGAATCTTGACGTTCATCTGAGTCCGATTGTCTGGCGAAACGTAAACACGCAAGGCGATTTCTTCGGTACGCCGACAGATTCGGGCGTTGGCATGAAGGTGTTGGCGGAGACTAATTGACTTATAGGGAGGCAATAGGGTGATGAGGAAAAGCAAAGGTTCTAGCCTGTCGCGGAACGAATCGGCTTTCTATGCGCAGGTGCGCGAAGTTATTGTTGAAGCGCGACGGTATGTACACAAGACGGCGAATGTCGCGATGGTCAAGGCGTACTGGCTTGTCGGCAAGATGATTGTCGAACAACAAGGAGGTTCGGCGAAAGCGACGTATGGCGATGGCCTCATCGATGCATTGGCTGAAAAGTTGACGGCCGAGTTCGGCGCGGGCTTTACGCGATCGAATCTTCGTAACATGCGTCAGTTTTATTTGTGTTTTGAGAATTGCCACACACTGTGTGGCGAATTGAGCTGGAGCCATTACCGCCTTCTGATCACGGTCGAGAACGAGGAGGCTCGACAGTATTACACCGAAGAATGTCGGAAGTCGCTGTGGAGTGTGCGAGAACTTCGGGCGACAATCCGCCCATCGGCATCGTTCTCTGCACGGACAAGGGGGCGGATCTTGTCCGCTACACGTTGCCGCTTAACGAGAAGCGGATCTTTGCCGCGAAATACAAGCTCGTCTTGCCGACCGAGGAACAGCTCCTTGCCGAACTCCGCCGCGAGCAAGCGGCCCTTGAAGAGGCGGCATTGGGTGGGCAGGTGAAAAGAATTGTGAAATAATGACGAAGGAGGTGTGGTAGTGATAAAAATGAATGACTCGGAGAATATGCGCTTGTGCGAGAATAAAGTCAACATTTTGAAGGAAGCGTTGGCTTGTGCAGAGGCGGAACTTCAGTCCCTGAAGGATGAGAGGTCACGACAGGATGCCATTGAACGCATTTGCAAAGGAAACAAGTATTTGCACTCAAAGGCGACACGCCAGCTTGCTATCTTCTTCCGTGAAAAGGGGTTTCTAATTACGGGAATACAGGAAACCGATGCAGTGTGCAAGGTTCGCTATGGATTGGCAAAGAACATTTTTGACTACAGAAAAAGTCTGATCCCTTTTTGTCGGTTTATCTATGATCGGAAGGTCGAATCATATTCAATTGCTGGGTTGCCTGTGGAAGACAAAACGGCGATCTGCAATTTCTGTACGGCATTGAAGAATCTGAAATGGCTGGATTGGCGGAAGGAAAAAGATGCTCTGCACATTGAAAGAAAAATGCCCAAAGAACAGTACGTGTTTTTCAATGGTGGATGGGCCGAAGATGCCATTCGGTATTTGATTGAGAAGACATTGCTGGAACTCAAAATCAAACGCCGCGCCGTTTTTCGGGATGTTAAGATTGAGCGGTTGAACGTTGAACGGGGTAAGGAGATTCACCAGTTTGATTTTATCGTAGCTTTTAGAGATCGCATCTACATATTCGAGGTGAAAACCGGAACTACGATAGGAGTCGAACGGTGGATCGATCATGCGCGTCTTTTTAATGACTCTCATGGGAAAGATCGCTTCCTAATGTGTTGCAACGACGATTCGGTTGACAGTCGCATCTTCCGTCCTTATCGCCTATTTCATTTGAGTTCACTACAAAAAGAGTTTGGTGAGTACCTAAAACGTGAATTCCCCGACGCGAAACAATGAGAGTATTGTGGCGAAATAATCGCACACGGAGGTGCGGAGGCACGGAGTTTCTGCGAGAATCGCAAATCGTGGCGCATTGCACGGCTTCAATTATTGGGTCATGTGTGCAAATCTACGAGAGGAATCAATTGTGTGAATCGATCTGAAGTTCAGCCATTTCTCCGTGTCTCCGTGCCTCCGTGTGAGACTACCTCTATCTCAACTGCCGAGTTGAGAGTAAACGGAACGAGGCCTGACGTCGGTGTGTTGGTTACGCACACACCAGTGCTCCGTCCGTTCTTGATTCGGATGGCGAAGCGGGCGTTGCAGGGGCAGCCCTTGCCCGCGCGTTTTACGGTGCGCGGTCTGGACTATGCGGCGCAGGGTGCGCTGGAAGGCCTCTTGGGGGCGCCCTTGGCGCGGAAGGCGGACGGCACGGTCACGGGGACGCTTCCGCCGCGTTGGCGTGAACCATCGGCCTGGCAAACGGTCATCTCCGTCTTGGGGCTGGCACGAGAAGACGCGGCGGACTCGACCGAGACGTTCCTGACGCGCCTCGCCTGGCGTGCGCCGGAGGCGCGGACGTTGATTGACGCCTTGCAGACGATGCCGGAGGTGATGCGGTTCGTGCGGAACCCTGCCCACCGCGACTCGTGGAAGCGTTTGCTTCTGGGCGTGTTCAAGCATGTGCGCGCGGGTGTCGGCGGGGAGAAGACCCTTTCGCAGCTCGGCTCCGACTGGCTCAACGACAGCAAGGCCCTGCGGACAGGCCCCCTGCGGCGACAGCTCGCGTTGATGCTGTCGGGTCTGGAGGGCCGCGACGTCGACGAGCGGACGCTCTTCGGGCCGTACGGCATCATCGAGAACCCCTACACGAGCTTCGTCACGTTCTTCGCGCCGCTTGTCTTTACGACGGATGCGGGCGAGACGTTTGACTTTCCGGCGCGGCTCTTTGCGGCGGGGCAGGCTTGTACACTTCCGAGCGAAACGGTGGGACGTATTCGCTCGGTCGCATGGCAGGGCGATGACAGGTCGTTGATCACAAGCGAGAACGCCGCGCCCTTTGCGCGCTACGTCACGCTGGGGCGTCCCGCGCTCTACACCGAAGGGTATCCGAATTACGCCGTCCAACGGTTCCTGCGGACGCTCGGGGACGCCGGCGTGGAAGCGGAGCATGCGGGCGACGCCGACCTTGACGGTTTCCGCATTGCCGCATTGGTGGGGCGATGCCTCCCGATACGCCGTGTCCTCGCGGCGGAGGTTGTCCGCAATCCCGGAGATGTCGTCGGAATCCCACTGACCGAAGCGCAGCAGATGCGCGCCCGACGCTTTCTGGCGGAGTCCCCGCACATGCCTTACGCAGAGGAAGTTTCCGTCCTGCTTAAAAAGGGCTGTTGGTATGAACAGGAGTCATTTCCGCTTTAGCATTTCGGGTTCTGTTTGCCCATCATCGGAATCAGCCCGTCCGACAGGGGGCGGGATTTTTGATATACTACTCACTTCCCTGAAGTGTGAACTTGGAATGAAAAATGAAGATTGACGTTGTCTATGTCGCGGAACTCGCGCGGCTGGAACTGACGGACGAGGAGAAGGCGGTGTTCCAGCCGCAGCTCGAGAACATCGTCCAGTACGTGGAGAAGATCTCGTCGGTCGACGTCGCGGGCGTCGAGCCGATGATGCACGGGCGTCCGCTCGTCAACGCCTTCCGCGAGGACGTCGTGCGCGAATCGCTGCCGGCCGAAGTCGCGCTCGGCAATGCGCCGGCGCGTGTCGGCGACGAATTCCTGCTGCCGAAGATCGTCGAAGGCGCGGAGAGTTGAGAAATAATCGAATCGTCGAATAATCGAATTGGCGAATGGCAAGATGCAGGAGGCCGCTTTATGAAACTTTATGAATTAGGCATTGCCGAGGCCCAGGAGGGCTTGGCGAAGGGCGATTTCACGTCCGTTGAGCTGACGCAGGCGGTCATCGACCGCTATCACGCCGAGAACGAGAAGATTGGCGCGTACCTGACCTTTGACGAGGAACAGGTCCTTGCGCTGGCCAAGGAGGCGGATGACCGCCGTCCGTTATTCGATCATTCGGAGATTCGAGAATCTGATTATTTCTTCGGGGTGCCGATTGCGATCAAGGATCTCATCAACGTGAAGGGCCAGCCCTGCACGTGCGCCTCGAAGATCCTGAAGGGCTACGTCTCGCCCTACGACGCGACGGTGATCGCGAACCTGAAGGCGCATGGCTTCATTCCGGCTGGGCGCGTCAACATGGACGAGTTTGCGATGGGCTCCTCGACCGAGAACTCGGGCCTCGGCGTGACGCGCAACCCGTATGACCTCACGCGCGTCCCCGGCGGCTCGTCAGGCGGCTCGGCGGCGGCGGTCGGCGGCAACCTCTGCATCGCCGCGCTCGGCACGGACACGGGCGGCTCCATCCGCCAGCCCGCGAGCTTCTGCAACTGCGTCGGCGTGAAGCCGAGCTACGGGCGCGTCAGCCGCTACGGCGTGACGGCGTTCGCGAGCTCCCTCGACCAGGTGGGGCCGATGACGAAATCCGTCACGGACGCGGCGATTCTCCTCAAGGCCCTCGCCGGGCACGACGCGCACGACGGCACGACGCCGGACGAGCCCGTGCCGGACTACCGTGCGGCGCTCGACGGCGCGACGCTGAAGGGCGTGAAGCTTGGCCTGCCGAAGGAATACTTTGACGTCAAGGGCCTCGACCCCGAAGTGAAGCGCCTGACGGACGAGGCGATCCGGAAATGCGAGGCGGCGGGCGCGGAACTTGTTGAAGTCTCGCTGCCGCACACCGAATACGCGATGGCGGTCTACTACATCATCGCCCCGGCGGAGGCGAGCGCGAACCTCGCGCGCTTCGACGGCGTGCGCTACGGCCACCGCAGCGCGGCGGCGAAAGACGTCTACTCGCTCTACACGAAGAGCCGCGCCGAGGGCTTCGGGCCGGAGGTGAAGCGGCGCATCATCATGGGCACGTATGTGCTGTCGTCCGGCTACTATGACGCCTACTACGGCAAGGCGCAGAAGGTGCGCACGCTCATCAAGCGCGACTTCGACGCGGCGTTCGCGCAGGTGGACGCGCTCCTGACGCCGTGCGCGCCGACGCCGGCGTTTCCGTTCGGCGCGCACCAGGATCCGCTCACGATGTACCTGAACGACCTCTACACGATTCCGTCCGCCCTCGCGGGCGTCTGCGCGGCGAGCGTCCCGGCGGGCTTCACGAACGAGAAGCTCCCCGTCGGCGTCCAGTTCATCTGCGGCGGCTTCGAGGAGGCGAAGCTCCTGCGCGTCTCCAAGGCGTTCGAGGACCTGATGCGCTGAGCGCGATGGCGAAGCGGCTCATCCTCCTCGGTGCGACAGGCTCGATCGGCACGAGCGCGGTCGATGTCGTGCGGACGCATCCGGACGACTTCAAGATCGTTGCGGTGTCCGCGCGCCGCTCGCGCGAGAAATGCGAGGCGATTGCGCGGGAATTCGGCGCGAAAGCCTATGTCGGCGAGGACGCGGCCCTTCGCGCCGTCGAGGAGAACGAGGCGGACATCTGCCTTGTCGCGACGGTCGGCGCTTCGGGCCTGAAGCCGACGCTCGCCGCGATCGAGAAGGGTATGGACATCGCCCTTGCGACGAAGGAAGTCATGGTGATGGCGGGCGAGATCGTGACGGCGCGCGCGAAGGCGAGGGGCGTCCGCTTCCGTCCGGTCGATTCGGAACATTCGGCGATTTTCCAGGCCTTGCAGGGCGGCGGCGCGGTCGAACGCCTGATTCTGACCGCGTCCGGCGGGCCGTTCCTGGACGGCCCCGAAGACCTGTCGTCCGTGACGGTCGAGCAGGCCCTCAACCATCCGCGCTGGAAGATGGGCCCGAAGGTGACGGTCGATTCCGCGACGATGATGAACAAGGGCTTCGAGGTCATCGAGGCGCGCTGGCTCTTCGACGTGCCGGCCGAGCGGATCGACGTCGTCGTCCACCCCGAGTCCGTCGTCCATTCGCTTGTCACGTTTACGGACGGCTCAACGCTCGCGCAGCTCTCGCCGCCCGACATGCGCGTGCCGATTCAGTACGCGCTCTCGTGGCCGGAGCGTCTGCCGGCCGTGCGCCGGACGCTCGACCTGCCCGCGCTTGGCGCGCTCACGTTCCGCGCGCCCGACCCCGCGCGCTTCCCGTGCCTCACGCTTGTCCGCGAGGCGCTGCGGCGCGGCGGCCTCGCCCCGGCGGCGCTGTCGGTCGCGGACGAGTTCGCCGTCCGCGAATTCCTCGCGGGCCGCATCCGCTATGTCGACATCCCGGATATGCTCGAAAAGGCCATTGCCGCGCCCGAACGCTGGCTGCCCGACGGCCTTGACATCTAACTAACTAATCTCGCGCCCTGTTCTTTGCGCGGCGGGGCGAGTCGCCGAAACGGGCGCGGTAGATCTTGCGGAAGGCCGATTCCGAGGCGTAGCCGCAGAGGTGCGCGATGGCTTTCAGGGGTCGAGACCGGTCATTGAGGAGCTCGCGCGCCCGTTCGAGGCGCACGCGCTGGATCTCCTCCAGGATCGAATGCCCGGTCGCCTCGCGGAAATGCATTTCGGCTGTCCGGCGCGCCCCGTCGAGCACGCGCAGGACGTCGCGGGCCCGAAGTCCCTCGCAGGCCTTTTCGCGGATGAGCTCGACGGCTTTCGTGACGCGGCTGTCGACGCCGCTGCGCCGCCGCGTCGATTCGCGCCGGACGACCATCAGGGGCTGCACGACGAGGGCCGTCGGCGTGCGGTGGGCGCGCGTGAACTGCTCGGCGATCAGGCGCGCGGCGAGAAAGCCCATCTGCTCGTTGTCGGCCATCACGCTGGAGAGCTGCGGACGGGAACTCAGGCAGATCGACTCGTCGTTGTCGACGCCGACGAGTGCAATCGAATCCGGAATCTTCAGGCCCTCTGCCGCGCAGAGGCCGCGCACCAGGTTGGCGACCTCGTCGTTCGCGGCGAAGATGCCGCAGGGGCGGGGCAGGTCGCGCAGCCAGCGGCGCAAGTCCCGGTTCCACGTCTGCTGCCCGGCCTTGTCGTGCGCGGCGAATTCGTCGCAGGTTCCGCCGTTCAGCTGGATGATGTCGCGGAAGTGGCGCGCACGCTCGTCCGACCAGTAGCGCGGACGCGGAAAGTGCACGAAGGCGAAGTGCCGGTAGCCGAGTTGCAGGAGCTCGCGCGCCGCCGCTTCCGCCGTGCCGCGCAGGTCTTCGCAGACCGTGAAGAGTCGAGCGCCGGAGGCGGGGCGGCACGTGAGGAAGACGGACGGTAGATGCTTGAGCGCGCGCATGTCCGGCGGGTTCTCGATGCCGCCGCAGTCGAAGACGAGGCCGTCCGCCTTCCAGAAGTTGACCAGCCGCTTGAGATCGGGCGTGCGGCTGGCGGGCAGCGTGACCGTCTGCACGCGCCAGCCGTGGGCCTGCGCGCCCCGCGAGAAGCCGGTGCATTTCTGGATGGAGGGCGGCCGCTCGCTGAACTTGATGTAGAGTATCGTCTTTCGCCCGCTCATCTTTGTGGCCGTTCGATTCCGCATGCGCGTCCGGCCGAAAGCTTCTCGATGGCCATGCCGAGATAGGTCTTCAGGCAGCCGCGCGCCGCCTCCACGACATTCGCCCTGCATTCCTCCACGGTCTCGCCCTCCGACACGCAACCGGGCATCGCCGGGACTTCCCCCCAGTATCCGCCTTCCTCGGCCTCGTGGATGACGATCCGCCAGTCCTGTCTGTTGAAGATGTCTGCCATCGTGGTTTCCTTTCCTGTCTTTTGCCGTGATCCGCCGCCGCCCTGGGAAGGGCAACGGCGCATATTATAGCAAAGTATCGCTAAAACCTGTCAATGGGGGTTCGTAGGTTTTAGTTGCAAATTGATTTAAGGTATCCGAGGGTGGAAACGGATGTCGGCGCACACGTAGTCGCCTGCCGCCCGAATCAGTTCTCGAACGATGTCTTGCCTTCTCCTGTGTTGGCAGATTGACAGCCTCTTCCTTCAAAAGCAGCCATCGTATATCATATTTGCCCGTTCGCGGGCAAATGCGCACGTAATCGAGAGGGCTTCGGGGCGTGGGGACAGCCCCCGATGGGACGCGGGGACAGCCCCCTCGACCTTTGCGTTTCTTGGAAATGAGAACACAATGCGGAAAATTCTCATAGTGACAATTTTGTCACTTCAAAATGCGTTAGTGACAAAAAAACGATTTTTTGTCACTAACAAGCCTTTCGTCCACGCCTAATTGACAGTTTTACGCGGTTTATGTATACTATCGACCATGAAACTTGAAGACTTTGAGTCAGGTCGGTGGGCAGATTGCTACCACTACAAATGCTTTGTCCCGGCGTTGGTCAATCAGGCGTGGTCTTGGGAGAGTGCCACGCTGACGGTTCAGCTGGAGCGGGCGGTTCGTGCGCTTTCGGCACTGGATGCCTGTTCCCGTTTTGTGCCGGACATCGGACTCTTCATCCGCATGCACGTCGTGCGTGAAGCGAGTGCGTCCAGTCGGATCGAGGGAACCCAGACGGAAATGGACGAGGCGATCCTTCCGGCGGAGGCTGTCGCGAGTGAGCGGCGCGACGACTGGCGCGAGGTCAACAACTACGTGCGGGCGATGGACGAGGCGATTGCCGAACTTGCCGAACTGCCCCTCTCCATGCGGTTGCTGAAGAAGGCGCATGCGCGGCTGCTGGACGGCGTTCGCGGTCGCCACAAGATGCCGGGCGAGGTTCGCACGTCGCAGAACTGGATCGGCGGCGCGAGCCTCGCGACGGCGCGGTTCATTCCGCCGGCGGTCGAATACCTGCCTGACTTGCTGAGCGACCTGGAGTTCTTCTGGCACAATGACAGGATCGAGGTTCCGAACCTGATTCGCGCGGCCATCTCGCATTACCAGTTCGAGACGATCCATCCGTTTCTGGACGGCAACGGACGAATCGGGCGGCTCTTGATTCCGTTCTACCTGATCTCGAAAGGCGACTTGACGCAGCCCTGCCTTTACATTTCGGACTATCTGGAACGCCATCGCGAGGCCTATTACGCGGCGTTGTCTGATGCACGGCAGCGCGGCGGGCTCCTGTCGTGGGTTTCGTTTTTCCTGACGGCCGTCAGGGAGACGGGCGAGAGCGGCTGTCGGACGTTCCAGCGGATTTTCAAGTTCAGGGACGAGATGCAGGAATACTGCGCGCAAAAGGGAACGCGCGGCGGCAACATCCAGCGTATCGTCCGCCATCTCTACTCGCATCCGCGCGCGACCATTACCGAAATCGCGGTGGGCGTCGGTCTTGACTACCGCACGGCCAACCGATGCGTGAGCGACATGGTGTCCGATGGCGTTCTTTGCCTAAGTGCGGAAGTCGCGCGCAACCGCATCTATGATTTTCGCAGGTATCTGGACCTGTTCAAAGGCTGATGCCGCGATGAGCCGCAGAGGGAGGGGCTGAATCGCTGATGCGTGGCTACGGAATTGCGCAAACAAGCCGCTAATTTTCTGCGCAAACGGGAATCGCCTCGGCGGGGCTTTATGGTATAATACGCACCGTCAAGCAAAAAAGGCGACAACAGGAGATTTCATCAGATGAACAGGTTCAAAGGCAAGGTCGTTCTGGTCACGGGCGGAAACCGCAACACGGGGCTCTGGCTCGTCAAGAAGTTCGCGGACGAAGGCGCGCGCGTCTTCATGTGCGGCTCGTCCGAGGCGTCGACGGCGCGCGGCGCCGAGGCGCTGGCGGCGATGGGCGTCGCGGGCGTGACGGCGCAGCCGTGCGACGTCGGAGACGCGGCGCAGGTTGCCGCGCTCATGGATCGCATCGAACGTGAGGCGGGAACGCTCGACATTCTCGTCAACAATGCAGCCGACCAGGGGCTGGGCCTCGGCGGCCCGCTGGAGATGGATCCGGCGGCGATCCTGAAGGTCATGAACACGAACGTGAAGGGCGGCTTCCAGGTCACGCAGGCGGCGTGCAACCGCTTCTTCATGAAGAGGCCCTACGAAGTCGGCGGCCCGTCTCGCGGCACGGTCGTCTTTCTTTCGTCCAACACCGCGATGCGCGCGATCCGCAACCGCACGGCCTACTGCGCGTCGAAGGGCGCGATCAACTCGATGGTGCGCGCGCTCGCGCTCGACCTCTCGCCGCTCGGCATCCGCGTCAACGCCTGTGCGCCGGGGTACATCTACACCGAGCGCTGGGACGCGCTCGACGAGAAGGTCAAGGCGCGTCGCCGCGCGAACTGTCCGCTCGGCCGCGAGGCGACGGGGGCGGACATCGCGAACGTCGTCGCGTTCCTCGCGAGCGAGGACAGCGGCAACATGGCGGGCGAGATCGTGACGTGCGACGCGGGCTGCTCGTGCCAGCACATGCCGGCGGATGTGGATTGTTGAGAGGTTGAGAAGTTGAGAGGGTTGAGAAGCGAAATGAAAATCACATCGATCAAGCCGTTTGTCATTGACTGCTTCCGCACGAACTGGGTGTTCGTGAAGGTCGAGACGGACGAGGGAATTTCGGGCCTCGGCGAAGGGACGCTCGAATACAAGGAGAACGCGCTTGTCGGCGCACTCAAGGACCTGGAGCACGCGCTCCTCGGCAAGGATCCGTTCGACACCGCGTGGATCGAGCACGAGAACTACCGCGACGCCTACTGGCGCGGCGGGGCCGTCCTCATGAGCGCCCTGTCGGCGATCGACATGGCGCTCTGGGACATCAAGGGCAAGGCGCTCGGCGTGCCGTGCTGGAAGCTGCTCGGCGGCAAGTGCCGCGCGGCCGTGCCGTGCTACGCGAACTGCTGGTTCGCGGGCGCGAAGGAGCCGGAGGAGTTCGCCGCCAAGGCGACGGCCGCCGTCGCGCGCGGCTTCAAGGGCCTCAAGTGGGATCCCTTCGGCAAGAACTACCGTCAGCTGCCGCCCGCCGACTTCAAGAAGGCGATGGCGTGCGTCGCCGCCGTCAAGGGCGCGACGGAGGGCAAGGCCGAGATCCTGATCGAGTGCCACGGCCGCTTCGACGTGCCGACGGCCCTGCGCGTCTGCCATGCGCTGGAGGCGTTCGACCCCTACTGGGTGGAGGAGCCGGTCATTCCCGACACGATGCGCGCCTTGGCGGACGTCCGGTCGCGTGTGCGCGTGCCGATTGCCTGCGGCGAGCGCCTCTACACGACGCAGCAGATCCTCGACGCGATCGAGCTCAACTGCTGCGACTACCTGCAGCCCGACTCGTCGCATGCGGGCGGCATCACGGCGATGAAGGGCATCGCGGCGATCTGCGACGCGCACCACGTGCCGTTCTGCGCGCACAATCCGAGCGGCCCGGTGGCGAACGCCGTCACGTTGGCCTTGGGCGTCTCGACGCCCGGCTACTGCATCCACGAGACGCTGTTCGACGACGTGCCGTGGCGCCGGGACGTCGTTGACGAGGACGTGAAGTTCGTCGACGGGATGATGTACCCGTCGGAGCGTCCGGGCCTCGGCATTGAGCTGAACGAGGAAGCCGCCGCCGCGCACCCGAAGCAGGACCACTGGCTGCGCCACTACGTCGGCACGCTCACGAACGTGCGTCCGCCGGACGCGACGCCCTACTATCACGGGTGAGGGCCGTCTGGAGCCACGTCACGTTTGCGAATTGGCGTGGGGACAGACCCCAGGGGTTCGTGGGGACAGACCCCAAGGGGGCGGTCATTTATGGTATAATGGCCGCCACAATCGAGGAAGTCATTTTCATGGTCATTCATCCGTCCGATAACGTCGAAGTCCGCGCAGACGGGCACAAGTACGCGCGGCGCGCCATCGCCGCCGGCGAGAACATCATCAAGTACGGCATGCCCATCGGGCACGCGACGCGCGTGATCGCGCCGGGCGAGCGCGTCCACGTCGACAACGTGAAGACGAACCTCGGCGAGGTGCTGGAGTACCGCTACGAGCCGTCGTTCACGGACGTCGCGCGGCGGCCCGCGCCGACGATCCGCGCCTACCGCCACCCCGACGGGCGCATCGGCATCCGCAACGACCTCTGGGTCATTCCGCTTGTCGGCTGCGTGAACCGCCTCGCCGAACGCCTCGCCGCGAGCTGCGGCGGCCTCGCGCTCACGCATCCCTACGGCTGCTCCCAGATGGGCGAGGACCACGAGCGGACGGCGAACATGCTCGCGCAGTTCTGCCACCACCCGAACGCGGGCGGCGTCCTCGTCGTCGCGCTCGGCTGCGAGAACAACACCTTGGAGAGCTTCAAGGTGCGGCTGGGCGACTATTCGAGGCTCAACATCCGCTTCCTGCGCGCGCAGGATCCGGGCGACGAGTACGCGAAGGGGCTCGCGCTCCTGAAGGAGCTGGAGGCGGCGCGTCCGAAGGAACGCGTCGAGGTGCCGGCGTCCGAGCTCGTCGTGGGGCTCAAGTGTGGCGGGTCGGACGGTTTTTCGGGGCTCACGGCGAATCCGCTCGTCGGGCGCTTCTCCGACTGGCTTGCGGCGCGCGGCGGTTCGACGATCCTCACCGAGGTGCCGGAAATGTTCGGCGCGGAGACGCTGCTCATGAAGCGGTGCCGCACGCGCGACGTGTTCGACAAGTGCGTGCGGATGATCAACGACTTCAAGGACTACTACGCCTCCCACCACCAGGTCTGCTACGAGAACCCCTCGCCCGGCAACAAGGCGGGCGGCATCACGACGCTGGAGGACAAGTCGCTCGGCTGCGTGCAGAAGGGCGGCTCGGCGCCGGTCGAGGACGTGCTCCTCTACGGCGAAAGCGTGAAGAGGCACGGGCTCTCGCTCCTGACGGGCCCCGGCAACGACCTCGTGGCGTCGACGGTGCTTGCGGCGGCGGGTTGCCACCTCATCCTCTTCACGACGGGGCGCGGCACGCCGTTCGGCTGCGTCGTGCCGACGCTGAAGGTCGCGACGAACGACACGCTTGCGGCGAACAAGCCGAACTGGATCGACTGGAACGCGATGGCCAATCCCGACGTCGAGGCGTTCGCGCAGAAGGTGCTCGCGGTCGCGAGCGGCGAGAAGGCGAAGAACGAACAGAACGGTGCGCAGGGCATCGCGATCTTCAAGGACGGCGTGACGCTGTAAGGCGCGCGGGCGCAAGGCCGTCCGCCGCCGAGAACCGAAGCGATGAAGACGCGAAGCGGACAGCCGAGCACCCGTTTCCCTTTCGCCGTCGAGCGAAGTCCGGCGACGACGTTGGTGGAGCAGGTCGTGCGCGGCGTGCGGTCGGCGGTACTCTGCGGCGACTGGGCGTTCGGACAGCGCGTGCCCTCGCTGCGCGCGGCGACGCGGGCGCTCGGCGTCAGCTTCAAGACCGCCTGCACGGCGTACGACACGCTGTGCCGCGAAGGCTGGCTGCGGCGGACGCCGCGAAAGGGGTACACCGCCGCCGCGCCTGATGTGCCGCAATGGCGTGGCGAGATGCTGTTGGTCGCCTACGGCTCCTATTCCGACCTGCAGAACGTGATGAGCATCTCGAACAGCCTGGCCCGTGCCGGCTGGCTCAGCTCGAACCTGTTCATCCGCTGTACGGGCGATTCGGAAGAGGGCGACTATGCGATTCTCGACGGGCTGCTGACGCGCCGCCTCGATCTCGTGATGGTCTTCAGCCCCAACGAGGACGTCATTTCCCGCATCCGCTATGCCGAGAAGCCGTATGTGGTGATGACCTGCAACCGCCCGTCGTTCGGCAGCTTGTGCCGCGGGGTCATCCACGTTCACACGGAGGCGTTTCAACGGAGGCTTCTGGCGGACTGTCGTCGTTTCCGGGTGCGGACGGCGTGGTGCGTGAACTTCCAGCCTGTTCATGGCTCTGTACGCGCTGCGCTGCGGGCGGCCGGCATTCGGGTGAAGACGGTGCTGACGGGCTACGACCCTCGAAAGGCCGAGCACAACGATGACATCCGTGACCGCGCCTTTCGGTGGTTCACGGACTTCCTGCGGCGCGAGGGGATGAAGACGTTCCCGGACCTGATCGTCTTCCTGGACGACTACGTCGCGGTCGGCGCATTGTCGGCGCTCTTCGTCCACGGCGTGCGCCTGCCGGACGACGTGCAGGTCGTCACGTATGCCAACCATGACAACGGTCAGTCCTATCTGCGGACGTTCGCGCGGCTGGAGAGCGACTTCACGGCGGCGGGCGCGCGCGTGGCCGAGTTCCTCATCAGCTGCGCCACGCGCGTCGCGCGGCAGAACGTGCTTGAGCTGGAGGCTTTCTCCTACGTTCCCGGCGAGACGTTCTCGCGCGTCGTGGACGGGTGACGCAACCGCCGGGCTGATGTCCTGCTGTTATCCTGCCGGGCGGAAAACGCTTGCCGTGTTGCGCATTCGGGCAACGCGTGTGCTATAATTCGCCTTGCCAATCGGGTGCGCCTGTCGTGCGCACGTTCACGTGGGTGACGAGAGGCACGGAGGGTCAAGAAGATGGAATATCGGCACACATTGTCCTTTGTCGCGGCAGTCTGCCTGTCGCTTTCGCTCGTCGCGGCGGAATATCGCGCCGCGACGGTCGAGGAGCTGACGAACGCGCTGAACCGAATCTCGTGCGAGACGGAGTCGTCCGTCTTGACGCTCGCGCCAAACGTCTACGACCTGAGTTCCCTGCCGAAGATGCACGCGGACGCCTTGCTGAGCGTCTCGAACGGCGTTGTCGGGCGTGCCGTCGTCATTCAGGGCGATCCGGCTTCGGCGCGCGAACAGGTCGTTCTGGATGCGGGGCGGGCAGGACGCGTGCTGCGGGCGTTCAATTACTCCTACGGGCAGATGACGTTTCGCAACCTCACGTTCCGCAAGGGGCTGACGACGGGGCGGAACGGCGGCGTCCAGACTGGCAGCTGGGGCACGTTCACCTTTACGAACTGCGTCTTTGCAGGCAATCAGGCGAACGAGTCTGCGGCGGCGGCCGGCGGATCTGGCGAGCGGCGCTTCAGGGACTGTCTCTTCAAGGAGAACCTGTTGGGCGGCGGCTACGGCTTCGGCGGCGTCTTGCTTGATCCGACGGAGGTCACGGGATGCGTGTTCGAGAGAAACGGCGTCTACGGCGACCAGATCGTCGGCGCGGTCGTGAACGGGTCTTGTGACATCACGGACTGCGTCTTCGACTCGAACGTGAACACGGGACGCTGGGGGGTGGCGGGCGCCGTCTACCTCAAAGGCGGCAATGCCGTCGCGTGCGTCTTCACGAACAACTACCTGAATGCGTCCGCGAAGCAGGTTGGCGCGGCGCTCGTGTTGGCGGGGACGGTCGAGGCGTCATCCGTCATCGACTGCACGTTCATCGACAACCGGTGCAAGGCCACAGGCGATGGCGGTGCGATTGCCTGCGTGGCGACGGCCTCGACGGGCGAGATCCGGGGCTGCACATTCGTCGGTAACGGCCTGTCGTCCTTTGGTTCGCGTGGCGGCGCCCTCGCGAACTTTCCCGGACTGGTGACGAACTGCACGTTTGTCGGCAACGAAGCCTACTACGGCGGTGCGGTCTACGCCTGTTCCAACGTCGTCGGCTGCACGTTCCGCGCCAATCACGCTGACAACATCGACGGGCTTCTGGGCGGCGGCGCGGCGTTTCGGAGCGTGCTTCGCCAATGCTCTGTCGTCAGCAACACGGCGACGTATTCGGCCGGCGGCGTCTGCGAGAGCGCGGCCTACGGATGCGCGTTCACGGGCAACACGACCTCGGCTTTTCGCGAATCCCGCATTGCGGAGGCGATGGACAGCTTTTTTGAGGATTGCGAGTTCTTCGACAGCGAAGGGTATGGCGTCAACTTCAAGAACTGCGGCATGAACCGCTGCTTCCTGCATGACAACGGCGTCAAGCTCGAAAACTGTACGGGATACCTCTTTGACGGGCAGATTGCCGTGACGAACAGCCTACTTGTCGGGAACACGGCGACGCGGCTCTTCTCGAACTACGCGGCGGATCTCCCGAATGCGGTCATCAACTGCACGTTCGCCGGAAATCGGTACGACATCTTGGCGAGCAATGGCGGAACGGACGCGGCGATTCTGTTTGCGAACAACCTGTTCGTCGACAACGGCACATACACGTGGGCTTTCGACGATGATGTGGCCCAGATCTTTGACGGCATGACGTTCCGCAACAACTACCTCTCGACGACGTTTGAGATCGCGGGGGCGGACAATGTCAACGTCCGATACGAGAGCCTGAATCCGCGCCTGATGCGCGACCGCGATCCCGAACGCCCGTGGGCGCCGCGTCGGCGAAGTCCGCTCAACGGCGCGGGGCTCGTGATGGACTGGATGTCGAATGCGACGGACTTCGACGGGCATCCGCGCCTGACGGACGGTCGTGTCGCAATCGGCGCGTGCGAGACGACCGAGCCTTGCATGGGCGCGCTGATCCTCATTCGCTGACATCTCGACAGAAAGCGCAGACATCAGATGATGAACACGATTCTTCTTCTCGCGGCAGTCTTCACGGCCACAAACTCGGAAATCGTCATTCCTGCGCAGGCGACGTCGGTTGTCCGCTTCGCGGCGCAGGAGGCGAAGACGTTCCTTTCGCAGGCCCTCGGCGGCGACGTGCCGGTCGTGCACGCGCCGACGGACGGAAAGGCGTCTCTCATCCTCGGACAAAACGGCTGGGCGGAGGCGGAAGGACTTTCGACGAATGCGCTGCCGCGCGATGCGTTCACGATTGCCGTGAAGGGCGAGCGGGTCTACGTGCTTGGACGGGACGACCCGAAGGTCGACGTCGCCGCGCGCATCGCAAATTCCTGGTGGGGGGCGCACGCCTTCGAGCACGCGACGCTCAACGGCGTCTACGCCTTTCTCGAAGGCGCGGGCATCCGCTTCTACTTTCCGGGGCCGCTCGGAACCTGTGTGCCGCGACGGACGGAGATTCGTCTCCGGGACGGCGTTCGGACGGTTGCGCCCGATCTCGCGATCCGTCAGTGGAGCTACTATTCGGATGGCCGCTGGCCTGAGCCGCAGAAGAATCCGAAGAGCGTCTGCCCGGAGGAAAAGGCGCTGAACATCTATCGCCTGATGGCCTCGACGGCGGGCTATACCTGCTGTCACGGGCTCAACGGCTTTCGGCTCGTCGACCGTTTCAAGGACTCGCATCCGGAATACTTCGCGCTGCTGAAGGACGGTTCGCGCGCCGACCACGTCATCAACGGCGAATACGACGTCGGGCATCTCTGCTACAGTTCGGCGGTGAAGGACGTCATCGTCGAAGACTGCCTTGCGTACTTGCGTGGCGAAAGTGCCGCGTCGCGCGGCATCAAAAGCATCTACAATGTCGGGCAGTACGGCTGGAATCATGGCACGACACAATCCAACCTCGACCTCATGCCGCAGGACGGCTGGCTTGACTGCCTGTGCGCGGCATGTGAGGCGGCGCGTCGTCCGAAGGGCGAGAAGTCCCGCTCGACGGAACTCGTCTGGGGCTTTGCGGCGGACGTCGCGCGGCAGCTGAAGGCGAAGGGGTTCGAGCCGATCATCACGCTTATGTCCTATGCAGACTATGCGGACATTCCGCGAATCGACCTGCCGACGAACATCCGTCCGATGGTCGCACTGACGGGCCCGTGGGCGCACGCGATTCCCGGCCGCACCGAGGCAGACGTCGCGTACCTGAAGAAATGGGGCACGAAGCTGGGCGGCGTGGCGCAGCCGTGGGTCTGGCTCTATCCGAACAAGGACGCCTGCAACGCGCTCGACCTGCCGGACGTTCCGTCGTTTGCGCCGCAGGCCTGGGGAGACTACTGCAAGGCCATCGCACCGTATGTGATGGGCATCTTCACGGAATCCGAATGTGATCGCTTCCTCAACAACTTTCTCGGCTACTATGTCGCCCAGAAGATCTGCTGGAACCGTCAGGCGGATGTCGCGGCCGTCATCGGCGAATTCTACGAGAAGATGTTCGGCGCGGCGGCAGGGGCGATGCGGAACGCCTTAGAGCTGATCGAACGCAAGTTCGTCCGCGAGATCGCCGCCGACCAGATGTGGACGCCGGTCGGGCCCCAGGCGAACCGTCCCTCTGACTATCGCCTCTGGACGGAAATCTACTCCGAGGCCGTGACGCGAGAACTGGCAGGGCATTTTGACGCGGCGGCCCGCGCGGTGCCGACAGGCTCGTTGGAGGCGCGTCGCATCGAACTGTTCCGCCGGGAGTTCCTGCAGGACATGAAAGCGCGCGGAGACGCCTACCGCGCCCAGATTTCCGTCGCCGACGGGCTGAAGCGCTACCGTGAACGCGCGGCCGCCAATCTCGTTGCGTCGAACTGGATCCTTGACCGCCCTCAGGCGGACTGGGATGCGTCGGCGCGGCTTGTCGGCGAGAAGGCGATTCGCGTCACGACAACCGAGCGCGCGATGTCGCAGTGGGCGGCGTTCAATTGGCTGAAGCCGGACGTCACGCTAAAGCCCGGCCGAGCCTATCGCCTGTCCTGGTTCGTGAAGACCGACCTGTCGCCGCGTGCGCGTGGCGGCGGCGCGGCGATGGGCGTTGCGCTCGTTCACAAGGCGAAGGGCTATGAGAAGAACTTTGCGTTTCCGGCGACGGCCAACTACCTTTCGGGGAAAGTGGACTGGATTGCCCAGTCGGTGACGTTCACCGTTCCGGCGGACGCGCCGGAAGGCGTGACGGGCTGCCTTCAGCCGTTTGTCCGCTACGCCGTCGGCACGACATGGTTCGACGGCTTCCTTCTGGAAGAGATTCCGACATCCAAGCCGTAGCCCTGCGACTTGTCGTGTTCCGGTCTTGAAAGTCGTCCATCTGAAATTTCAAGCCCGTTTTCCGGTTGAAAGGGGCGCGCGTAAAATGATATGCTCGCCTCGTCTTAAAAGAGGAAAGGCAGATGTTTTGCGGACGAAAAGAGCAGCTTGATCGGTTCAACGACATCGTGTCCCGCACCGCGCCGACGAAACGCCGTGTGCTGGAGGCCCTGGCGGAAGGGCCGCAGAGCGGGACGGAACTCGCGGAGCGGCTGTCGCCCGCGCTCTCCTCGGCCTGTAAGTCGGTCGGCGACGTTTGCCCCCCCCCCCCCCCTTGACAGCCGCGAGTTAGTTTTGGTAAACTTCGCGCCCGTTGGGAGTTAGTGCCCTCTAACAGGGGCGGGACTGAGAAAGGAAATCTGAATGCCATTGTCGTTCTTCAAGGCCGGCGAAGCGGCGCGCGTGATGCGCGTCGGCGGTGCCGACGCCACGCGCAAGCACCTGGGGAGCCTCGGCTTCTCGGCCGGGACGGTCGTCCGCGTCATCGAGGACGCGGAGGGCGGCAAGATCGTCGGCATCCACGACAGCCGCCTCGCCCTCAACGACGAGCTTGTGCGCCGCATCGAGTGCGCGCCGGTGTGAGGGTGGAAGAGTGAAAAAGTGGAAAGGTGGAAAAGTGGAGAAAGGCAAGGCACGGGACAATTTGCAGTCAAGGCGTCTGAAAGAGGCGTCTGCTAACGCGAACAAGGAAAAGCAAATGAAGACATTGAATGACATTCCCGTCGGGGAGACGACGCGCGTCGTCCGTCTTCACGGGGAAGGCGCCGTCAAGCGGCGCATCATGGACATGGGCATCACGAAGGGCGCGGAAGTGTCCGTTCGCAAGGTCGCGCCGCTCGGCGATCCCCTCGAGCTGACGGTGCGCGGGTACGAGCTCTCGATCCGCAAGGGCGAGGCGGCGCTGATCGAGGTCGCGTGAAATTTTTTTGAGGGAAGAATTAGTTATGTCTAATAAAGTTAACGAAGGGAAAGTGCCGGCGTCGGGCGTGGTGAAGATCGCGCTCGCGGGCAACCCGAACTGCGGCAAGACGACGCTCTTCAACGCGCTGACGGGCTCGAACCAGTACGTCGGCAACTGGCCGGGCGTGACGGTCGAGAAGAAGGACGGCCTCCTCAAGGGCGACAGGTCGGTCGTCATCCAGGACCTGCCGGGCATCTACTCGCTCTCGCCCTATTCGCTGGAGGAGAAGGTCTCGCGGCGGTATCTCGTCGAGGACTCGCCGTCGGCGATCCTGAACATCGTGGACGGCACGAACATCGAGCGCAACCTCTACCTGACGACGCAGCTCGCCGAGCTGGGCCTGCCGATGGTGGTTGCGGTCAACATGATGGATCTCGTGCGCAAGAACGGCGACAAGATCGACATGAAGCGCATCGCCGAGTCGCTCGGCTGCGAGGTGGTCGGCATCAGCGCCCAGCACAACGAGGGCGGCATCGAGGCGGCGGAGCTCGCCGCGAAGCTCGCGCGTGAAGGCAAGAAGGGCGAGGTGCCCCACGTCTTCACCGGTCCCGTCGAGCACGCGATCGCCCACATCGAGGAGACGATTCAGGGCAAGGTCGACGCGCGCGCCATCCGCTGGTTCGCCGTCAAGGTGTTCGAGCGCGATGCCGAGATCATCGACATGCTCGGCCTCGACGAGAAGACGCGCCAGCATCTCGACGCGCACGTCCGCGACTGCGAGAAGGAGCTTGACGACGATGCCGAGTCGATCATCACGAACCAGCGCTACGACTTCATCAAGACGCTGGTCGGCAAGGCCGTCGCGAAGAAGCGCGGCGCGAAGACGCTGACGCTGTCGGACAAGATCGACAAGATCGTCACGAACAAGATCCTCGCGCTGCCGATTTTCATCGTCTCGCTCTGCGTGATGTGGTTCCTCGCCGTCTCGGACTGCGGGCCGGGCACGAAGCTCACCGACTGGGCGAACGACGGGTTCCTCGGCGACGGCTGGCATCTGCCGTTCACGATGCACGAGGTCGACGGCAAGGACTACGACACGGCGTGCGAAGACTTCGCGAAGGCGGAGGCGACGGTCGCGGCGTGGGAGGCCGGCGAGAAGACCGCGTCCATCGAGGACGAGGAGACCGGCGAGACGGCGGAGGAATGGGAAATCGACGAGGCGGCCTACAACGACGCCAAGAAGGTCGAGGAGCCGAATCCGTCCGACTACGGCGTGTGGGTGCCGGGCATCGGCGCGCTCATCTCCGAGACGCTGGAGAAGGTCGGGGCGTCCGACATGGTGTCCTCGCTCGTCAACGACGGTGCGTGGGGCGGCGTGGCGACGGTGCTCGGGTTCGTCCCGGTGATCACGATCGTGTTCCTGTTCCTCGCGTTCCTGGAGGACTGCGGGTACATGGCGCGCGTCGCGTTCATCATGGATCGCCTCTTCCGCAAGTTCGGCCTCTCGGGCAAGTCGTTCATCCCGATGATCGTCGGCAAGGGCTGCGGCGTGCCGGCCGTCATGGCGGCGCGGACGATCGAGAACGAGCGTGACCGCCGCATGACGATCATCCTCGCGACGTTCATCCCGTGTGGCGCGAAGACGGTGATCATCGCGATGTTCACGGCGATCTTCTTCCGCGAGATGTGGTACGTGGCGCCGCTCATGGACGTCATCGGCATCGCTATCATCGTCTTGGGCGGCATCGCGCTCAAGAAGTCCAAGGCGTTCGCGGGCGAGGCGGCCCCGTTCGTGATGGAGCTTCCGGCCTACCACCTGCCGACCGTGCGCGGCATCCTCATCCACACGTGGCAGCGCGTGAAGGGCTACATGCTCAAGGCGGGCGTGATCATCTTCCCGGCGTGCGTGTTCCTCTGGTTCATCATGCACTTCGACTGGTCGCTGAACCTGCTGGCGGACGAGGAGATCGAGCGTTCGATCCTGCATGACCTCGGCAGCTGGATCGCCTGGATCTTCGCGCCGCTCGGCTTCGGCACGTGGCAGGGCGCGGCGGCGACGGTCTCGGCGGAGATCGCCAAGGAGCAGGCGACGGCGACGCTGGGCCTCGTCTCGGCGAACCTCGGCGGCGCGACGACGGCCTCGAACATCTCGGCCCTCTTCGGCGGCATGAGCGCCTTCCCGAAGCTCGCGGCGTTCTCGTTCCTCGTCTTCAACCTGTTCGTGCCGCCGTGCATGGTCGCGATTGCGACGACCTTCCGCGAGATGGGCTCGCAGAAGTGGGGCTGGTTCGCGATGGGATTCCAGCTCGCGGTCGGCTACGTGATCGCGCTCTCGTCCTACCAGATCGGTCTGCTCGTCTGCGGCGGCGGATTCGGGTTCTGGACGGCCGTCACGCTCGTCGTCGATGCCTTCGCGCTCTGGGCGATCTTCCGTCCGGCGCCCAAGGAGGTCGCATGAACGCGGGTTCGGCCGTGATCCTCGGCCTCGTCCTTGCGCTGGCCGCGCTCGCCATCTGGCGGGCGTGGCGCAAGGGGGCCCCGTGCGAGTGCGGCGGCAGCCGAAAGCTCTGCGGCGGTGGCTGCTGTCACTGCGGGGAGAAGGGAAAAAGGAAGAAGTAAGAAGTAAGGAAAAAGGAAGAAGGAAGAAGGAAGAAGGAAGAAGGAATTCGGCGAGCCGTTGCTCTTTTCCAGCTGCCCACTGCCCTTTGTCCGCTGTCCTTTGTCCTTTGTCCGAAATTGAAGTCAAAAGATCCAAACAGAAGACAGAAGGCCAAAGAGAGAACGGAAGGCAAAAGACCAAGGGCCGAGGACTGAAGACAAAAGACGGAAGACAAGGGACACGGCCTGACACAAGACGATTTTGGCAAAGCCAAAAATGCAAACACAAAATAAGACACGACTAACAAAATAAGACAAAGCAAACAATGAACTCAAAGCACATCATGACAACGATCGCCTGTGCAGCCGCCTTCTGCGGCAGCGTTCGGGCGGAAACGGAAGCGAAGGAAACCGAAGACCAGGGCCTGAACTGGGCCATGGGCGAAGGGGTGACGTTCGGCGAGACCTCCATCGTCTCGGCGGAAGTCGGCCTCGCGTTCGACTCCAAGTTCCTGAGCTACGGCCTCGTGGACAACAATGACCCGATCCTCACTCCGTCGGCGGCGCTCACGTTCTTCGACTGGGTGACGTTCAGCGTCGAGTCGATCTTCGACACCACGCGCTATGGCGAGCGGGCGGGCGCGGAGTACGGCAACCGGGCGTTCAAGTACCAGGAACTCGACCCCGGCGTGGCGATCGGCCATGCGTTCGGGCCGGATGACGCCGCGTGGCTGCCGACGACGATCGAGTTCGAGCTCGGCTACATGTACGAGGCGCACCCGAAAATCGTCGATGACGACACGCAGTTCGTCACCTTCTCGATCGGGCTGCCCGACCTCTGGTTCGAGCCGACGTTCTCCTACGAGCGCGACATCGACCGTGATGACGGCACCTACCTGAACCTCGAGATCGGCCATTCGATCACGATCGTCGGCGGCGCGGAAGAGGGCGATGACGACATTCTCGGCATCCGCTTCTCCCTCGCGCAGGGCTGGGGCGACAAGCGCCGCGTCATCGCCTACCTGCCGGACGTCGGCAATGACGAGGCGGAGGGCCTTGGCCGTGCGAGCATGATGGACACCTGCATCAAGGGCGAGCTCACGTGGAACATCACGGACGGCGTTTCGCTCGGTGCGTACATCGCCTACTACGACTACCTCTTCGATTCGCATGCGCGCAACTCCGCGAAAGCCTACGAAGCCACCGGCTCCTATACGGACAGCTACAACTTCGTCACGGGCGTTTCGCTCGCCATCGCGTTCTGATCTTAAGACATCATTGCTCGCATGATTCTTTAGCAAGTTCCTCATGTGGTTGACAGCGAGCCCCCGGCTTCGGAAGTCCCGAGCCGGGGTTTTTGGTATAATGCACACGGCATCTCGGCAAGAAACTTGAGGAGGACGAACATGTACGTTGGCAAGATGGCGGGCTGTGTGATGATCGTCGGCGTGACGGCGGCGATCTGCTTTTGGCCGGAGGCGAAAGCCCCCGAGGCGGCGCCGGAACCCGTGCGCCCGGTTCGGAGCGCGGTCGTGCGGGCGAGCGCGCGCATGCCGGACCTGACGTTCGCCGGCATCGTCCAGGCGTCCGCGTCGCGGACGCTCGTCTTCAAGCAGACGGGGCGCGTTCAGGGCATCGCCGTGTCGAAGGGGCAGGCCGTCAAGAAGGGCGAGAAGCTCGCGTGGCTCGATCCGCTCGACTTCCAGAGCGCGCTCGCGCAGGCCGAGGCCGCCGAGAAGCGCGACCGCCTGACGTTCGACCGCAAGAGCGACGCGCTCAAGAAGAAGGCGATCTCGCAGGAGGAGGTCTCGCAGGCCGAGGCCCAGCTCAAGCAGAGCGAGGCGGCGCTGGAGCTCGCGAAGCGCGCGCTCGACGAGACGGTGCTCTATGCGCCGTTCGCCGGGACGATTGCCGAGGTTCCGGCGACGGAGCTCGACATGGTCGGCGCGGCGAATCCCATCGTGAAGATCCAGGACACGTCGTTCGTCAACATCGACGTCAGCGTCGCGGAGAAGTACATCCTCCGGCGCGAGCAGTTCGTGGACGTCGAGGCCGACGACGGCCGCACGGTGTCCTTCGACTCGCTGCCCGGCCGCTCGTTCCCGGTCACGTTCAAGGAGTTCCAGGCGTCCGCCGACGAGAACACGCAGACGTTCGTCGCGACCTACACGATGAAGGCGCCGAAGGACCTGCTGCTCCTGCCGGGGATGTCCGCGACGCTGACGATCTCCGGGGCGTCGTATGCGCAGAAGGGCAAGGGCGCGGCGGAAGGGCTGACGATCGTGCCCGAAAGCGCCGTCGGCGTCACGTCGGACGGCGCGCACTTCGTCTGGCTGCTGGAGGAGACGGCGGAGAAGGACGTCTACGAAGTTCGCCGCCAGGACGTCTCGCTCGTCCGCCGGACGGACGAGGGGACGGTCGTTTCGGGCCTGAAGCCCGACCAGCGCGTCGCGACGGCCGGCGTCTCCCTCCTGACCGACGGTCGCAAGGTGACGATCTTGTAGGCTCAGAAAGTGATATAATACGCATTTCACTTTTTTGAGAAGAGAGGAACACAGGCGCACAATGGCAGACTGCTCGAACATTCGCAGGTTCAGGGACGCGGCGGACTACACGCGGAACTTCATCGTCCGGGACGAGATCGACAAGTACCTGCCCGGCGGCCGGCACTTCATCGACGACGCGGCGATCAACCGCCTCATCGCCGAGACGGACGGCAAGGCGCCCGACCCGGTGCGCGTGCGGGAGATCGTCGCGAAGGCCGAGTCGACCTGCGAGACGCTGCGCCCGGAGGAGACGGCCGTCCTCATGCAGGTCACGGACCCCGCGCTGTTCGAGGAGATGCGCGCGGCGGCCGACCGCATCAAGCACAAGGTCTACGACAACCGCATCGTCATGTTCGCGCCGCTCTACATGTCGAACCTCTGCGTGAACGGCTGCCGGTACTGCGGGTTCCGCGAGGGCAACGCCCTGCAGAAGCGCCGCGTCCTGACAATGGACGAGCTGAAGCAGGAGCTCGACGTCCTCGCCGGGCGCATCGGCCACAAGCGCCTCATCGCCGTCTATGGGGAGCATCCGACGACCTCGACCGAGTACATCGCCGAGACGATCGAGACGTGCTACGCCCGCAAGGCCCCCGCGCCGCGCACGGGCAAGCTCAACTCGATCCGCCGCGTGAACGTGAACGCCGCGCCGCTCCCCGTCGCCGACCTGAAGGTGCTGCGGTCGGTCGGCATCGGAACCTTCCAGGTCTTCCAGGAGACGTACAACCGCAAGCTCTACGAGTCGATGCACCCGGCGTGGAGCGTGAAGGGGAACTACGACTGGCGCACGACGTGCTTCCACCGCTGCCTGGAGGCGGGCGTGGACGACGTGGGCTTCGGCGTCCTCTACGGGCTCTGCGACTGGCGCTACGAGCTCTTGGCGACGGTCATGCACGCGCGCGACCTGGAGCGGTGGTTCAACATCGGCCCGCACACGCTCTCGTTCCCGCGCCTGGAGCCGGCGAGCGGGACGCGCGTGCCGGAGGAGTCGCCGTGGCTCATCGACGACGCGACGTTCGCGCGCATCCTCGTCATCGCGCGCCTCTCCGTGCCGTACACGGGCATCATCGTCACGGCGCGCGAAAGCCCGGCCTCGCGCAACAAGGTGCTGGACCACGGCATGACGCAGCTCGACTGCTCCTCGAACATCGCGATCAAGGGCTACAGCGACTTCGACGACGAGGCGCACCAGGAGAAGGAGCGCCAGCAGTTCATGCTCGGCGACAACCGCTCCATCGACGAGATGGTGCGCTACCTCGCCGGGCGCGGCGTCATCACCTCGTTCTGCACGGCGGGCTACCGCTGCGGGCGGACGGGCGGCTGCATCATGGACGCGCTCAAGACGGGCCGCGAGGGCAAGTTCTGCAAGATCAACGCCGTCCTCACGTTCCGCGAGTGGCTGGACGACTTCGCGAGCGACGCGACGCGCGCGATCGGCGACCGCCTGATCGAGAAGGAGCTCGCCGGCATCAAGGCGTGGCTGCCGAAGTTCTATCCGACGGTGCTGAAGCAGTACGAGGCGACCTGCCGCGGCGAACGCGACCTCTTCTTCTGAGGCGGAGGGCACAGAGAGCCCTTTGCGCCCTCCCTGCGCCCTCTTTGTGGCCAAAAAACGAAGTGCTGGGGCGATTGATGTCTCACGCGGAGTCACAGAGGCACGGGCTGTGCGGCGACGCAAGTCACCTGTGGTCCGGAGGAGCCGACAGGCGTCGCTTCCGGAAATGACGGTCGGGCCGACGGGACAAAATGCGGGCCTATTGATTTTCGCGGCGAAATTCGGTATTCTACTCACCAAACATTTCACCTCAAAAAGGAGAAGAGAAAGACATGAGACCCGGTTTGACGCAAATCCTCATCTGCGTGGCGATTATCGCCTTGGTGTTCGGCGCGAAGAAGATCCCCGAACTCGCGCGCTCGATCGGCAAGGCGAAGGGCGAGTTCAAGAAGGGCCTGCAGGAAGGCGAGAAGGAACTGGCCGAGGCCGAAGCCGCCGAAGCGGCCGAAAAGGCCGCCGAGCCCGCGAAGGAGCTCGTCTGACCGAACTCGTCCGAGAGCGGCTGAAGTCCGTTCCCGACCGCCCCGGCTGCTATCTCATGCGAGATCGCCGGGGCGTCATCATCTACGTCGGCAAGGCGAAGAACCTGCGCCGCCGCGTCTCCTCGTACTTCCGCGCGGGCGCGCGGCATCCGCCGAAGGTGCGCTCGATGGTCGAGACGGTCTATGACTTCGAGTTCATGACGGTGAAGAACGAGGCCGAGTCGCTCCTCACCGAGGCGTCGCTCATCAAGAAGTACAAGCCGCGCTTCAACATCCTCATGCGCGACGACAAGCGCTATCTCGCGCTCCGGGCCGACCCGACGGCGGACTGGCCGCGCTTCGCCTGCTGCCGGATCGTCCGCGACGACGGCGCGCGCTACTTCGGGCCGTTCCCGTCCGCGCCCGTCGTCCGCGCCGCGAAGGACTTCGTCGAGAAGCGCTACGGCATCCGGGAGTGCGACTGCCTCGCGCCCGACGAGGCGGCGCACCGCCACTGCCTCGCGAACGTCATCCGCCACTGCTCGGCGCCGTGCCTCGGCCAGGTGACGCGCGAAGATTACCGGATGCGCTTTGAGGAGGCGTGCGCGTTCCTGGAGGGGAAGCGTCCCGAGGTGCTGGGCGAGGTCGAGACGCGCATGAAGGACGCGGCGGCGAAGGGTGACTTCGAGGCGGCCGCGCGCTGGCGCGACACGCTCTTCGCCCTGAAGGACATGACAAAGGCCCATTTCGTGCGCCGCTCGCCGCACCTGCGCGAGGAGGAGGCGCGGCGCGGCCTCGCGGAGCTTGCGGACGCGCTGGGGCTCGCCGCGCCGCCGCGCATCATCGAGTGCGTCGACATCTCGAACCTCTTCGGCACGCACAACGTCGCCTCGCTCGTCGTCGCGCGCGACGGGCTGCCCGACGGACGCTACTACCGGCATTTCAAGATCCGGTCGTTTGCGGGCGCGGACGACCCGCGCGCGATGGCGGAGGTCGTACGCCGCCGCTACGGGCCCGACTCGACGCTGCTCGCGACGTCGCCGCGCGCCGACCTCTACATCTGCGACGGCGGCGTCACGCAGCTCCGGGCCGCGCGCGCCGTCTTCGACGAGCTCGGCGTCACGGACATCCCGACCGTCGGCCTCGCCAAGCGCCAGGAGGAGGTCGTGCTGGACGACGGGCGGCCGAACGTGTTCCTGCCGCGCGACTCGCAGGCGCTCATGGTCATCACGCGCCTCCGCGACGAGGCGCACCGCTTCGCGATCACCTACCACCGCAGCCTGCGCGAGCGGACGATCCGCGAGTCGGCGCTCGACGAGGTGCCGGGCATCGGCGAGGCGAAGAAGGTGAAGCTGCTCCGGGCGTTCCGGTCGGTCCGCGGCATCGCGCGCGCGTCCGTCGAGGAGGTCGCGTCCGTCGCGGGCGTGCGCGCGGCGGTCGCCGCCGAGGTCGTGCGGACGGCGCAGGCGGCGGCGGGGGAGCGGCAGTAAGGGAGGAACGGAGGAAATGGGCTGGAAAGGCATGGCACTGGGCGGATGGATCGGAGGCGTCTTCGGCGGCCCCCTCGGCGCGCTGCTGGGCGCGGCGTTCGGCCATCAGGTCGAAAAGCACCTGCGGGGCGAGACGTCCGCGCGGCGCACGGCGACGTTCACGCCCTACCGCGAGCTCTCCGCCCGTCGGCGGTCGATGATCTTCTGCGCCTCGGCGGCCGCGATGCTCGCGAAGATGGCGAAGGCGGACGGGCGGATCTCGCGCGACGAGATCGCCGGCGTCGAGGCGGCGTTCGCGCGGCTCGGCTTCACGTCCCTCGCCCGCGACTACGCGATCAACGTCTTCCGCAAGGCGAAGGACGACGCGCACACGATCTACCAGTATGCGGACGAGTTTGCCGCCGCCGTCGAGTCCGTCGAGGTGCGCGAGCTCTTCTACGAGATCCTCTGGGACATCGCGTGCGCGGACGGCACGGTCAGCGAGGCCGAGCGCGCGATTCTCCAGCGGATGCCCCGTGCGCTGAGGATCCGCGCGGACTGGTACGCATTCTTCGCCCAGCAGCGCCTCGGCGCGGGCGGCCGCCGCGCGGCCGCGCCGCAGGACGAGCTGAAGGAGGCCTATGCCGTCCTCGGCGCGAAGCCGTCCGACTCGCCGGAGGCGCTGAAGGCGAAGTACCGTGCGCTCGCGAAGAGGAACCATCCCGACGCGCTGCGCGCGCAGGGACTGCCCGACGAGCTCGTCGGCAAGGCGACCGCGCGCATGGGCCGCATCAACGCCGCGTGGGCGACGGTGCGCGCCGCGCGTGGCCTCTGACGGCAGATTTGCTATAATACGCAGATACGGCGGAGACCGCCGCATGGTGAAATAAGTAAGAAGTAAGAAGTAAGAAGGAAGAAGTAAGGAAGGAAGAAAAGGAGAGAAGCATGGATACGGAAATGTCCGACAAGTGGCAGCATCTCGACGAGGCGATGACGCGCTCGTCCCAGAAGACGATCAAGGAACTCTTTGCGGAGGATCCCGCGCGCGCGGCGACGTTCTCCCTTGAGGCGGCGGGCTGGTTCCTCGACTACTCGAAGAACCGCATCGACCGTGACGTGATGAAGGCGCTCGTGAAGCTCGCCGAGGCGTCGAACCTCAAGGCCGAGATCGAGCGGATGTTCACGGGCGAGAAGATCAACGCGACTGAGGGCCGCGCGGTGCTGCACACGGCGCTCCGCAACTGCGACCCGAAGGCGCAGGTGCTCGTGGACGGGAAGGACGTGATGCCCGACGTGCGCGCGACGCTCGCGCAGATGGGCGACTTCTCCGACCTCGTGCGGCAGGGCAAGTGGCGCGGCTTCACGGGCAAGCGCATCAAGTACGTCGTCAACATCGGCATCGGCGGCTCGGACCTCGGCCCCGTCATGGCGAACCTCGCGCTCACGCCCTACGCGAAGCGCACGCTCAAGTTCTTCTTCGTCTCGAACGTCGACTCGACGCACCTCGCCGAGACGCTGCGCCAGGTGAAGCCGGCCGAGACGCTGTTCATCGTCGCCTCGAAGACGTTCACGACGCAGGAGACGATGTCCAACGCCGAGGCCGCGAAGGACTGGCTCGTGAAGGCGCTCGGCGACCCGTCGGCCGTCGCGAAGCACTTCGTCGCGCTCTCGACGGCGGCGAAGGAAGTCGCCGCGTTCGGCATCAGCCCCGCGAACATGTTCCCGTTCTGGGACTGGGTGGGCGGCCGCTACTCGCTGCCGTCCGCAATCGGCCTCTCGCTCATGATCGCGATCGGGCGCACGAACTACGCGAAGTTCCTGAAGGGCTACTGGAAGATGGACAAGCACTTCCGCACGGCGCGGCTCGAGAAGAACATGCCCGTCATTCTCGCGCTCCTCGGCATCCTCTACTCGAACGGCTACGGCGCGGAGACGTACTGCTGCCTTCCGTATGACCAGTATCTCGCGCGCTTCCCGGCCTATCTCCAGCAGATGGACATGGAGTCGAACGGCAAGGGCGTCGACAAGGACGGAAACGTCGTCGACCGCGAGACGGGGCCGATCGAGTGGGGCGAGCCGGGCACGAACGGCCAGCACTCGTTCTACCAGCTCATCCACCAGGGCACGCACCTCATCCCGTGCGACTTCATCGGCTGCTGCAAGACGCACAACCCGATCGGCGACCTGCACGACAAGCTGATGGCGAACCTCTTCGCCCAGACCGAGGCGCTCGCGTTCGGCAAGACGGCCGAGCAGTGCCGCGAGGAGGGCGTGCCGGAGAACCTCGTGCCGTTCAAGACGTTCGAGGGGAACCGTCCGACGAACACGCTGCTCTGCGACGAGCTGACCCCCGAGACGCTCGGCGCGCTCATCGCGCTCTACGAGCACAAGGTCTTCACGCAGGGCGTGATCCTGAACATCTACTCGTTCGACCAGTGGGGCGTGCAGCTCGGCAAGGTGCTCGCGAAGGGCGTCCTCTCCGACCTCACGGCCGAGGCGCCGTCGGGGCGGCACGACGCCTCGACGAACCAGCTCATCGCCCGCTACCGCGCGGCGGTCGGCCGCTGACGCATGCCCTCAGGGCGAAAAACCGAAAAAGGAAAAGCAAGACAATGAACATGAAGAGACTCATCCTTCCGATGCTGGCGGCGGCCGTCGCCGGCTGCTGCACGGCCAACGGCCCGAAAGATTCGGGCACGACCTTCGCGCGCGACGCGCTTCGGCCCTACGTGGATTCCGGCGAGCTGCCGGGCGCGATCAGCGTCTTCTACAAGGGCGGCGTTCAGGAGACGTGCGCGATCGGCTACGCGGACGTCGCGGCGAAGCGCAAGATCAAGCTGGACGACGTCTACATGCAGTGCTCGCAGACGAAGGGCTTCTGCGGCGTGACGATCGCGAAGCTCGTGGAGGAGGGGAAGATCACGCTCGACGACCCCGTCTCGAAGTACCTGCCGGAGTTCAGGACGCTCTGGGTCGACGCCGGGGAGTCGAACGGCGTGCGGACGCTCGTGAAGGCGAAGAACGTCCTCACGGTCCGCATGGTGCTGAACCACACGGGCGGCTTCCCGTTCGAGATCTGCGCGAAGCAGGGCAACATCAGGGGCGGCGGCTGGTCGGGCGGCGCGCCGCTCCGCCAGACGGCGGCGATCGCGGCGGCCTCGCCGCTCCTGTTCGAGCCGGGCACGAAGGTGCAGTACTCGAACACGGGCATCGACATCGGCGCGGCGGTCGTCGAGGTCGTGACGGGGATGCACTGGGAGGACTACCTCCAGCAGACCGTCCTCGATCCGCTCGGCATGAAGGACACGACGTTCTGGCCGACGGACGCGCAGCTCGCGCACCTCGTCGAGAGCTACACCTGCCAGAAGGGCAAGCCGGCGAAGTACCTCTACGAGCACGCGATGGAGCAGCGGCCCTACAACGACCGCGGGCGCATCTTCGCCTCGGCGGGCGCGGGCCTCTGGACGACGGCGAACGACCAGCTCAAGTTCTACAAGATGCTCATGAACCTCGGCGTCGGCGACAACGGCGTGCGGATCCTCAAGGAGGAGACGGTGAAGTCGATCCTCGCGGTCTCGACGCGCCCGGAAGGGCTCGGCGGCTACTCGCTCGGCCTCGCCGCGCCGGTGAAGGACGGCGACGACCAGTGGTTCGGCCACGGCGGCGCGTGGGGCACGAACTGCATGGTCAACTGGCACCGCAAGGAGCTGAAGCTCTGGGCCGTGCAGCTCGAGGGCGGGCCACGCCCGTGGGACGAGGCGCGCGGCGCGGCGGAGAAGAAGTTCTTCCAGTACGTGATCGACAACTCCGGCGCGAACGCCTACACGGGGCGCGTGAAGTAAGGCAGGGAAGCGAAGAAGATGTTTGAGGGAACGGTATTCGGGCGGCTCGACCAGAAGCTGCAGCAGGCGATTTCGGAGGCGGGGTACGCGAAGCCGACGCCGATTCAGGAGCAGGCGATCCCCTACCTGCTGGACGGGCGCGACCTGATCGGCATCGCCCAGACGGGCACGGGCAAGACGGCGGCGTTCATGCTGCCGATCCTGAACCGCCTCGTCAAGGTGCGGCGTCCGCGCCACATCGGCCACCCGCGCGCGCTCGTCCTCTCGCCGACGCGCGAGCTCGCCGCACAGACGGCGGAGAACGTGCGCAAGTACGCGAAGCACGCGAACCTGCCGTTCGCCTGCGTCTTCGGCGGCGTCTCGCAGTACGGCCAGGTCAAGGACGTCAAGAAGGGCGCGGAGATCGTGATCGCCTGCCCCGGCCGGCTCATCGACCTCATGACGCAGGGCATCCTCTACCTCGACCAGGTCGAGTGCTTCGTCCTCGACGAGGCCGACCGCATGCTCGACATGGGCTTCCTGCCGGACATCAAGCGCATCATCTCGAAGCTCCCGAAGGCGCGCGAGTCGCTGTTCTTCTCCGCGACAATGTCGCCGGCGATCGCGAAGCTCGCGGGCGAGCTCGTCACGGATCCCGTGAAGATCGAGATCTCGCCCGAGACGCCGACGGTCGACCGCATCAACCAGAAGGTGATGTTCGTCGAGAAGGCCTGCAAGGACTCACTGCTCATCCACCTCCTGAAGACGCATCCCGAATGGACGAAGGTCATCGCCTTCACGAAGATGCGCCACGGGGCGGACCGCATCGTCAAGAAGCTCACGCGCGAGAACATCCCCTGCGCGGCGATTCACTCCGACAAGACGCAGAACCAGCGCACGCGCGCGCTGGACGGCTTCCGCAAGGGGCAGGTGCGCGTCCTCGTCGCGACGGACATCGCGAGCCGCGGCATCGACGTGCCGGACGTCTCGTGCGTCGTCAACATGGAGCTGCCGCTGGAGACGGAGAGCTACGTGCACCGCATCGGGCGCACGGCGCGCGCCGGCGAGTCGGGCGCGGCGATCTCGTTCGTGACGGGCGAGGAGCGCGGCCAGCTCAAGGCCGTCGAGCGGCTCATCAAGAAGACGATTCCCGTCGACCGCGACCAGCCCTACCATTCGGACGCCGTCGACCAGAAGGCGGGCCGCCAGCACGAGGGCCTGCCGCAGGCACCGTGGGTGCATCCCGCGAACCGCAACCGCAACAACCGCAAGCGCCAGGGCCACAAGGGGTTTCAGGGCCGCCGCCAGCCCGACTTCGGGCAGAAGCCGGGCGGGATGCGTCCGCCGAAGAAGAAATAGGCGTCCGTAGATGGCAGACAAGAAATCCAGCGACAACCAGCCGCCGAGCCTGTTCGACAACCTCGACCTCTTTGCGGCGAAACCGACGGCGGCTGCGGGCGAAGCGGCCACGGACAAAGGACAGGAGGCTCCCGACAGAGGGCCGAAAGCCCCCGTTCAACAGCCTTTGCCTTCCGCCGGCCTCACGGGCACGGGCCCGATGCGGGACCTCTTCGACTTCAACTTCCGCCAGTATTCGGCGTACGTCATCTGCTCGCGCGCGATTCCCGCGCTCGAAGACGGACTCAAGCCCGTGCAGCGGCGCATCATGCACTCCCTCTGGGAGATGGATGACGGCCGCTACACGAAGGTCGCGAACGTCGCCGGCCACGCGATGTCGTACCATCCGCACGGCGACGCCTCCATTGGCGACGCGATCTGCGTCCTGGCGAACAAGCTCTGGGGCGAGGGGCGCGGCTACCTCATCGACGGGCAGGGCAACTACGGCTCGCTCTACACCGGCATGCCGCACGCCGCGACGCGCTACATCGAGTGCCGCCTCACCGACCTTGCGCGCAAGGAGGTCTTCAACCCGAAGACGACGACGTTCGTGCCGAACTATGACGGGCGCAAGGAGGAGCCGGTCTACCTGCCCGCGAAGATCCCGCTCCTCCTGATGCTCGGCGCGGACGGCATTGCGGTCGGCCTCTCGACGGCGATCTTGCCGCACAACTTCATCGAGCTCTTGGAGGCGGAGATTGCGATCCTCCAGAAGAAGCCCTTTGCGGTCTACCCCGACTTCCAGCTCGGCGGCGTCATGGACGTCTCCGACTACCAGGACGGCCTCGGCAAGGTGAAGGTGCGCGCGGTCATCGAGCCGCAGGACAAGAACCGGCTCGTCATCACGCAGCTGCCGTGGGGCGAGACGACGGACTCGCTCGCCGAGTCCATTGAGGACGCGATCAAGAAGAAGAAGGTGCCCGTGCGCCACCTGACCGACCTCACGTCCGAGACGGTGCGCATCGAGCTGGAGCTTCAGGCCGGCGCGAACCCGGAGAAGACGGTCACCGCGCTCTACGCCTTCACGAACTGCGAGAAGTCGCTGACGTCGCGTCCGATCGTGCTGGACGACGGGCGGCCGAAGCTGATGCGCGTCTCGGAGATCCTGAAGAAGAACGTCGAACGCCTCACCGACCTCACGAAGCGCGAGCTGGAGATCCGCCTCGGCGAACTCGACGACCTCTTCCACGCGCGCACGCTCGACCGCATCTTCATCGAGGAGCGCATCTACAAGCGCATCGAGCAGGAGAAGACGATGGCGGGCATCCTCGCGACGGTAAAGGAAGGGTTCCGCCCGTTTCGCGGCGAGCTCCGGCGCGACGTCACGGACGCGGACGTCGAGCGGCTCCTGAAGATCCCGATCCGCCGCATCTCCCAGTTTGACATCGACAAGAACCGCGACGAGATCAAGGCGATCGAGCAGGAGGAGGGCGAGGTCAAGGACAACCTCGCGCATCTCCGGGCGTTCGTGATCAAGTACCTGAAGGGGCTCGTCCGCGAGTACGCGAAGAAGTATCCGCGCTGCACGCAGGTCGCGAAGGGCGCGTTCAAGCAGGTGGACGTGCGGGCGATCACGGCGTCGGAGCTGACGATCCGCTGGGACAAGGAGAACGGCTACGTCGGTTCGGGCCTCCGGGGCGGCGACGAGGTGTTCAAGTGCTCGTCGCTCGACGAGCTGATCCTCGTCTGGAAGGACGGACGGTTCAAGAAGGTCCAGCCCGAGGACAAGATCTTCGTCGACAAGGGGCTTTTGGCGATTCTCCGCTACAATCAGGAGAAGGACCGCGACGCGCGCACGTTCACGTGCATCTACGAGGAAGGCGGCTACGGGTTCAGCTACATCAAGCGCTTCACGTTCGGCGGGCTCATCCGCAACAAGGAGTACCGCCTCGCGCCGGAGAAGCCGAAGTCGAAGATCCTCCTCTTCACCGAGGGGTGCGGCGAGACGCTGTACGTGAAGTACAAGCCCGCGAAGGGTCAGAAGATCCACCAGCAGTTCTTCCGTCCGACGGATCTCGTCGCGCGCGTCAACCGCGAGACGGGCGCGTCCGAGAAGAAGCCGGTCGTGGAGGTTCGCACGGCGGGCGCGAAGGGCAAGCAGCTGACGACGAAGCCCATTGCGCGCGCTTCCTTCACGAAGGGCGCGTGGTGGGATGACCAGGAGGCCCCCTCCAAAGGCGTCTTGGACTGAGGCGTCGGCATGTGTGCAGGAGAGCGTTCGTCCAGAACTGACGTGAAATCGCGTCACTTGATTTCACGTCAGTTTATTTGGTATACTGCTCGCGATGAGAAATCCGTTTGAATATGGCAGTGCGGTGAGCGGGAATGCGTTCTATGACCGAGACGAGGTCAAGCGCGCAATCCTCAATGTCATCGACGGGGGGAACAATGTCCTGATCTATGGCCCGCGCCGCTATGGCAAGAGCTCGCTTGTTGCGCAGATGTTCGGCGAGCTGTCGGCGAAAGGCATACGATGCGTTTCGGTTGACATGATGGAGATCCGCTCGCTGGACGTGTTCGTCCGGCGGTATGCGCAGCTCGTCTACCGGGCGCTTGCGCCAGCCGAGGGGGCGTTGCGCCGCCTGTCCGGCGTGTTCCGTTCGCTGCGTCCGAGCCTTTCGATTGACGAATCGGGGGCGCCGTCCCTCTCGCTTTCGTTCGCAGCAAGCTCGGCATCGGATTTGGAGCTCGCCGAAGTGCTGGACTTGCCGGAGCGCCTGGCGGACGGACGTCAGGTCGTCGTTGCGCTGGACGAGTTCCAGGAGGTGTCTCGGCTGTTGCGCGGCAAGGCCTTTGAGCGGATGATGCGTGCGCGCATCCAGCATCACCATCACGTCAGCTACGTGTTTCTCGGTAGCCGCAAGCATATGCTGCGCCGCATGTTCACGGCGCGCAAGGAGCCGTTCTACAATTCGGCTGAGACGTTCCTCCTCGAAAAGCCGCCACGCGCGGATTCCGAGCGGTTTCTGGTCAGGCGCTTCCGCTCGGCGGGGATTGTGCTGCCGGCGGCGTTCAGTCGGCGGATTGTCGACTTGGCCGACAACATACCGTATTATCTTCAGGCGATTGCCTCTTGGGTCTATGCGTCCGTCCTCTCCCGAAAGGCCGCAACGGTCGCTGAGGGCGACGTGGCCGACGGCTTCCGCCGGATGTTCGATTCCAAGCGCGATCTTTACGAGACGATGTTCGCCTCGTTCTCGGCTTCGCAGTGCGCGCTGCTGCAGGCGCTGGCCGAGGAGCCGGTTGCGCGCTTCGACGAGGCCTATCGGATCCGGCATGCGCTCGGCGGCTCGTCGACGGTCAACACGGCGCTGAAGCTTCTGCAGGAGTCGGGCGACGTCGATCTCGTCGAAGGGAAGAACCGCGTATCCGATCCGCTCTTCACCCGCTATCTTCGGGAGACGGCATGAGTGAAAGGATCTCCAGGAAAAACCCGGACTGCACGGTATTGGTCACGAGCTGCGACGCCTATGGTGACGTCGAGGGGCCGTTCCTTGCGCTCTTTCGCCGCTACTGGCCGAACTGCCCCTTTGAGCTCGTCGTCAATGGGGAGACGCGGGCAGCGGCCGGCTTTGACCGGGCGATCCTTTCGGGGCGGGGCAAGACGTGGTGCCAAATGCTCACAGAGGCGCTTGACCAGGTGACGACGCCCTATGTGCTGCTGCTGATGAACGACTACTTTTTGGCGTCGGCCGTCGACACGGCGCGCGTCCTTCGGCGGCTGGAACAGGCGAAGGCGTTCGGGGCCGCCAATCTGCGGCTGAATCCGAGCCCGCCCGGTCGCCGTCCGTTTGGCGCGCCGGCGGACGAGCTCCTCGAAATGCCGAAGAACGTCGCCTACTGCGTGACGTGCCAGGCGGGCATCTGGAATCGCGGCTACTTGCGCGGACTCGCCGCACGGAACCGAAGCGCATGGGAGTTCGAGCGGTTCGGCTCCTTTATGCTGGCGGACGAGGCGCGTCCGCTGCTCGTCACGCCGACGAAGGAGTTCCCGTTCGTCGATGCCGTGCACAAGGGCTATTGGGAGCCGCATGGCGTTCAGGTGCTGAAGGCGAACGGCATGGCCTGCGACTTCGCCCGGCGCGGCTTGCCGCCGTGGCAGGTGCGCGTGTGCGAGGGCGTCAAGTCGCTGGTGTTCAAGGTCTTCCCCTGGACGCTGATCGTGCGCATCCAGAACTTGCTGGGCGTCGGCATGAAGGAGCGCGCGAAGTCGGCATGAACACGCGGATCGACAGGCTGTCCGTCGTCATCGTCACGTGGCAGGGCGATGACCTGTTGCGGACGTGTCTCGCCTCGTTGGCGCGCGTGTACGGCACACGGCCTGAGATTGTCGTCGTCGATAACGCGAATCAGGCGTCGACGCGCGCGGTCGCGTCTGCGTACGCGAACGTGACCTACGTGGCGACGTCGCGAAACCTCGGCTTTGCGGGAGGCAACAACGTCGGACTGAAGGCGTGTACACGCGATTTCGTGCTGCTTCTCAACAACGA
>CAKTZA010000017.1 GCA_934635045.1 uncultured Kiritimatiellota bacterium
GTCAGTATGCCATTATCCTTACTGAGTAGATTCCTTTCATTCTACAAGTTCAGCCAAGCTTGCTTGGCGCACCATCACTCTTTCGTTCTTCATGATTGATTTGTTTCTCCGTCTCTCCGTGACGCCACGTCAGATACACAACAGCCCTGATCCTGTCAGCGGATCAGGAACAGCAAGCCGCCCAGCGGCGCGTACTCGAAGCAGCCGATGTCAACCGCCGCGCCGACGACGCGCGCGCACAGCGCCTGGCCGTCCGCGCCACGCTGAAGGTCGTGCGCATCCGCCATCCAGCCCAGCGTCAGGCCCGCGTCGCGCAGGGGCGACTGCGCGGACGGCACCCACGTCCCCTTCCTGAACTTTGGCGCCGTCCCGTTGAAGACGGTCTCCGGGAAGGAATAGCCCAGCTTCGGATAGAAGCAGGAGTAGCCCCAGTTGCCCTGCCAGTTCCCGTTTCCGCCAAGGCCCACGACGTCCGCACCCTCGGCATTCAGGTTCAGCGCCACCACGCAATTGGTCTCGGCCGTGTTCGCGCCGACGTACAGCGCCCAAGTGGACTTCGTGCGGTTTCGGTTGCGGACGAACGTGCAGTTCTCGACCGCCACCGCTCCCGTCAGGCCGGAGACGCCCTCGCTCACGTAGGCGGCGGCGCCGTACGCCGTCCCCTCGGCGTTCAGGTTCTCGTTGCCGACGAACAGCGAGTTGCGCACGACGACGTTCGTGCCGATGCCGTTCAGGCGCAGGTAAAGCCCGCCGCCGCCGCACTGGGCGTTGGCCGTGCTGATCGTGTTGCTCGCGAAGACGCAGGAATCGACGACGAAGTTCGTCACCCCCGCATACATGTTCCACGCCACGCCGCCGCCGAAGCCGATCTTCTCGGTCGCGCTCTCGGCGGTCGCCCGGTTCCCGACGATCTCCGTGTTGGCGAGAGACGCCTGGAAGAGATCCGCCGAATACTTGCCGAAGGACACCGACGAATAGAACACGCCGCCCGCCGAAGCCGCCGCATTCCCCTCCACGCGGCAATCCCGGATCGTCGGCACGTTCGCGATGCCGCCACCGGCCGTGCCCGCAACGTTTTCCCGCACGATGCAGCCGCGCACGACCATCGACGTCGCGCACAGGCTCTCGATGCTGCCGAAGATGCCGCCGCCGTATTTCTTCGTGACGCACCGCTCGACCGTCGAGTTGATCAGCTGCCCGCCGTTGCGCAGGATGACGCCGCCCCCGCCGCCGCTGGTGACGTCGCTCGAATTGGTGCAGGACGAAATTAGGCAGTCAATCGCCCGCGAGTTCGCGTCGAGCACCAGAGCCGCACCGCTGTTGCCCTCGCCCTTCACGGGATCCTTCGCGTAGGTGCAGCAGGTGATGACGCAGTTCGAGATGACTTTCTTCGCGTCGCTGAAATCGACCATCCGGCCCGTGTGAATGCCCGCGCCCGTGACGGAGTTCGCGTAGGCGTAGCCGTTCGAGACCGTGAGCGAGGCTACCGTGCCGCCGCCGTCGACGGGCGAGATTACGGCAAACTGTCCGCCCGCGTCCAGCACCACGTCGCGCGGATTCCCCGTCTCGCCCCGCAGCTCGACGCCGGCCCTGCACGACACGGAGTTCGTCAACGCATAATGCCCCGCGCGCAAGACGACCGCATCGCCCGCCCTCGCCTTTGCCATCGCGGCATGAGGCGTGAGGAACGCCGTCTCGGTCGTCGTTCCGTCATTCGCGTCCGAACCATCCGGCGAGACGTAGTAGGTCGCGGCGTCCAACGCCGACAGCGCAGATGTCGCCGACAGCGCGCCAACGGCCACGAGTGAACACGCAAGGACTGGGATACGCATGGATGCCTCCTTCTCTTTTTGGTTTAGGGTCGCCCTGACGACAGCACGACGTGAGAGAAAGTATACATTTTCTAAAAAAAAAAGCAAGTGTCGTGCCAATTTCAAACCGCGTCCCGCGCGGCCCTCCCGTGTGAGCAGACGCGCCCATTACGACAGCGCCGACGGCAATTTCAGCGTGAAAACGCAGCCTTTCGGACGGTTCGCGCGCACGCTCAGGTCACCGCCCATCGCCCGCGCGAACGACCGCGCCGTGCAGAGCCCGATGCCGAAGCCGCCCTTGCCGGACGTCAGCACCGTGCGCGCGCGGTAGTAGCGGTCGAACGCCCTGCGCATCTGCCGCGCCGTCATGCCCTGCCCTTCGTCCGCGAAATCGACACAGGCGAACGCCGCCTCCCGCCGAAAGCGCACGGCGACCGTGCCATACGGCGCGGCATACTTGAGGTCATTGCCGAAAAGGTTCCAGAGAATCTGAAGCGTCCACGTCTCGTCGGCGCAGACGGGCAAGCCGCCCGTCGGGGGCGCGCCGAACGACACGGGGCCGGATGCCTCCTCCGCATAGTCGGCGGCGAAGAGCTGCGCCGCTTCGCGCGTCAGCGCGGCGAGGTCGAAGACCGTCTTCTCCGGGGCTTTCCGGCGTCCGCCGAGCCGCAAGAAGTCCTTGATGTTGCCGACAATGAGGAGGAGCCGCTCGACGAGCCGCCGCGCCTCCGCCGCGTCGCGTCCGACCATGAACCGAAGCCCGACGAGCGGCGTCGTGAGGTCGTGGGCCGTCGCGGCGAGAAAGTCGTCCCGCTCGCGCATGAAGCGCACGAAGCAGACGACCGCGAATGCACTGAGCGTCACGAGGACAAGCGCGACGAGCGCCCCGCCACCGTAGAAGACCGCCGCATAGGGGAACGGACGCCGCACGGGAACCTGCGCAACGCGCCAGTCCCGCTCGCCTTGCCGCCACCAGACCGTCGTCACGTCGACATCCACCGTATAGCCCCACGGCGCGCCGTTGACCTTGCCCGCCTGACGCCAGCCCTTCGGACGCTCGGCGACGGACGCGAACGCGGCGGGCCGTTCGGCCATCGACTCGGCGACATCGCGATACTCGCGGCCGATGCGTCCAGGCTCGGCGCGGATGGCCTTCGGCACGTGTGCCGCAACCAAGACGGCCCCGGCGGCGATCAGCAGGGCCGCCGGCAGACAGATGAGAAACGAAAAGAGGATGACGCGGAAGCGGGTCATAGGCCCATCAGCCGCCGCGCGGCGGCAAACGGCGCGGCGAGATCGACCTTGCGCGCGCAACCAGCGGACGCCGCGCCGCCGTCCCACGCGGCGTAGCCGCCGGCGACGAGGCCATCCACGAACCGGCGGAACTTGTGCGGGCCCGGATTCAGGTTGTCGAGCGCGATGACCTCAGCCGCGCCGAACGTGCACGCCTCGGACAGCATGCCCGTCGATTCGGCCGTGACGTAGAGGCGTTTCGCGAGGCTCACGAATGCGGGAATCGGATTGAAGTGGTCTTTCGAGTAGAGAAGCTTGTAGTCCCACGGATACGCATCGACGACCGCCTCGACAGCGGGCGGCGTCCGCCGCGACGTCGTCACGGCCTTTGCGCCCGGCTGCGCGAAAATCGCGTCCAGCTTCCGCTTCATCCAGTCCGCCGTCAGCGTCGAGCACTTGTTCGGCCCGCCGACGATCACGGCGATTTCGGGCACGACGTCCGTGCGCGCCCGGAAGTCCGCAACGCCCTTGTCGTAAAACGCCGCGTCGTTCGCGACAAGGTTCGCGGGAATCTCGATCACGTTCGGGGCCTTCGGCGGACGGTCGAACGCCGGTGCGAGGATACAGTCGAACGTCGCGATCCGGTAGCCGCGCGGATAGAGAACGACGCCCCCCTTCACGCCGAGTCGCCGCGCGAGCGTCTTCACCGCATAGAACGTGCCCGAACCCGTGCCGACAACGGCCGCGTAGTCGCCGCCGCGCGCCGCAAGGCCGTCCAGCCCCGTGAACAGCGACAGGCTGCCGAAGCCCACACGGTCGAAAAGATAGCTGAGCGCCTTGTGGACTTTCGACTTGAAATGGATCTCGACGCACTCGAACGCGCCGCCGAGCGCACGCGCAAAGGCCTTCGACTGGTTTTCGTGCCCGGCCTTGCCATCCGTGAGGATGAGGACTTTTTTCGTGTTCATGCGCAAATTATACCATAAATGATACGCCCCGTCGGGGCCTGTCCCCAGGAAAGCGCGGGGTCTGTCCCCAGGAAGACGCAAAAAGAAAGCCGCGCTCGGTTGAGCGCGGCCTCCTTTTTCGCACAGACGCGAAGCGTGGCCTTACTTGACCTCGACTTCGGCGCCGGCCTTCTTGAGCTGCTCGGCAATCTTCTCGGCCTCGTCCTTCGCGATGGCTTCCTTGACCTTCTTCGGCGCGCCGTCGACCATGTCCTTGGCGTCCTTGAGGCCGAGGCCCGTAATCGCGCGGATCTCCTTGATGACCGCGATCTTGTTCGCACCGGCGGCCTTGAGGATCACGTCGAACTCGGTCTTCTCTTCGGCGGCGGCAGCACCCGCGCCCGGCGCGGCGACCGCGACAGCGGCGGCGGCGGACACGCCCCACGCCTCTTCGAGGGCCTTCACGAGGTCGTTGATTTCGAGAACCGTCTTGCCCGACAGCTCCTTGATGATTTCTTCGTTCGTCATTTTCTTGTTTCCTTTTTAGTTCAACCCTCGGCGTGTCTCAGCCGAAGGAAATTCAGAATTTTTCTCTTGTCTCGCTTGCCCCTCGCGCCCCTCGTGTCATGAACGACAGGGGAGACGCGAGAGACTCGCATCCTTACGCAGCCGGAGCCGCTTCGGGCGCGGGCGCGTCGCCGCCCTTCTTCGCCTTCTCGGAGAGGACGCGCGCCAGGCGCGTCGCCGGCTCCTTGAGGAGCATGAGGAGCATCGCGCGGAGCTCGTTCTTTCCGGGAATCTTCGAGAGGGCCTCGACCATCGCCGCGTCCACGATCTTGTTGTCGTAGTCCGCACCCTTGACGGACGCCTTGCCGGCGGAGTCCTTCACGAACTCCATGATGGCCTTCGCGACCGCCGTCGGCTCGCCGTGACCCGTGACGACTGCGGAGTTGCCCGTGAACATCGCGTTCACCTCTTCGCTCCAGCCCTTTTCCTTGGCGACCTTCGCGAGGTAGGTGTTCTTGACGACGAGGAGGTGGCTGTCGAGCGCACGGAGCGCCTTGCGGAGCTTCGCGAACTGCGCGACCGTCACGCCGCCGTGGTTGATGATGAAGCAGTAGTCCGAATCCTTGACGCGCGCAACGACTTCGTCGAGGATGGCAACCTTCTCAATACGCACTTTGTGCTGATGCATGTTCAGTTACCTCCTGATCATTCGGCATCCATCGCGGCGATCACAGGCACGCCGACGCCCATCGTGGAGGCGATCGTCATCGACTTGATGAAGACGCCCTTCACCGCCGCCGGCTTCGCGGCGTTGACCGCAGCGACGATGGCCTTGACGTTCTGGACGAGCTTGTCGGCCTCGAACGAGCGCTTGCCCGCGACGACGGCCAAGTTGCCCGTCTTGTCCATGCGGAAGTCGACCTTGCCGCCCTTCGCCTCCTTGACGGCGGTGGCGGTGTCGTCCGTGACCGTGCCGGTCTTCGGGTTCGGCATGAGGCCGCGCGGGCCGAGGATGCGCGCGCACTTGCGCACTTCCTTCATCGCCTCGACGGTCGCGATCGCGACGTCGAAATCGCACCAGCCTTCCTTCGTGACCTTCTCGATCAGGTCGGCGAGGCCGACGAAATCGGCCCCCGCCGCCTTGGCGGCTTCCGCCGCGTCGCCGCCCGCAAAGACGGCGACCTTGACGGTCTTGCCCGAGCCGTTCGGAAGCTTGACCGTGCCGCGCACGGCCGTGTCGCCCTTCGTGAGCTCCTTGCCGAGGTGGAAATAGACGTCGACGGTCTCGTCGAACTTCGCGCCGGCGTTGTCCTTGACGAACTTCACCGCATCTTCAAGCTTGACGGCCTTCTTGGGGGCCTTCTTCAGCGCGTTGAAATACTTCTTGCCGTGCTTGCTCATTCGACCACCTCGATTCCCATGTTGCGCGCCGTGCCCGCAATCATCTTGACCGCCTGTTCGGGGTCATCGGTGTTGAGGTCGGCCTTCTTCATCTCGACGATCTTGAGGAGCTGGGCCTTCGTGACCTTGCCGACCTTGTTCTTGTTGGGAACGCCGCTGCCCTTGGCGAGGCCCGCTTCCTTCTTCAGGAGGACAGACGCCGGCGGCGACTTGAACTGCAGCGAGAAGCTGCGGTCCTGGTAGACCGTGATGATCACGGGGATGACGAGCCCGGAATCCTTCGCGGTCTTCGCGTTGAACTCCTTGCAGAACTGCATGATGTTGACACCAGCAGAACCGAGGGCCGGGCCCACGGGCGGCGCGGGATTCGCGGCGCCGGCGGGAATCTGGAGCTTGACGACTCCAGTGACTTTCTTAGCCATTTGCCTTTTCCTTCATTTCGTGCGGCTCCTCCCGGGGATCCTGCCCGGTCAAGCGGACCGCAAAACCTGCCGTTTACTGGAGGGGCTCGAACGTCTCCTCGAGGGCGACCTTCTCGACCTGCCAGTATTCGACGTCGACAGGGACCTTGCGACCGAAGACCTGAACTTCGACCTTGAGCTTGCCCTTGTCGGGATCCACCATGCTGATCGGCCCCGTCAAACCCATGAACGCGCCGTCAGTGATCTTCACCGTCTCGTCGACGGCAAAATTGACCTTCGGACGCTCCGCCACCGGACTCGCCGAGGGCTTGTCCAGCAGAATCGCGTCGATTTCGCTCTGCTTGAGCGGCTGCGGACGATCCCCGCCGACGAACCCGATCACACCGGGGGTTTCGCGCAGGAACTGCCACGTCCGCTCGTAAATCGCCTTCTTTCCGTTTTCGTCGATGCCCTTCGCCTCATCGTAGAGCGCGAGTTCGCACAGCACGTAACCCGGAAAGAACTTCTTGGTTATCGTGCGCTTCTTGCCGTCCTTCTTCTCCGTCACGCGCTCCGTCGGAATCACGCAACGCCCGACGTAGTCTTCCATCCGCTCGAGCTTGACGCGCGCATCAATCGACCGCTGGGCCTTGTTCTCCTGTCCAGTAAGAGTATGAAGAACGAACCACTGCTTGTTCATCGACTTTTTCCTTCTTCCCTTTTCCCTCTTACTTCAAAAGGCATCAGGCGCCCGCGTGGACGATCTTGATGAAACCTTCAATCAGCTTGTCGCAGACCAGCGTCGTCGCGGCGAGAATGAAAATGAACGAGATGACGACCAGCGTCGACTCCCAGAGTTCGCGCTTGCCCGGCCAGGTCACGCGCTTCGCTTCGGCGCCGACGCCCGTCAGGTATTCCTTCGTCTTGGTGATGATGTTCATCTGTCTTCCTCGTCTGTTGGCAGGGTAGGAGGGAATCGAACCCCCATAGGCGGTTTTGGAGACCGCTGCACTGCCATTGTGCTACTACCCTAAAAAGGTGAGACTTACTTCGTCTCTTTGTGGGTCGTGCGCTTGCGGCAGTGCGGGCAGAACTTCACCTTCTCCAGACGCTCGGTCATCGTCTTCTTGTTCCGAGTCGTCGTGTAGTTACGCCGCTTGCATTCGCCGCAGGCCAAAATCGCGAGATCACGCATTGTACTGTCCTTTGTCCCTTGTGAGTCTCTGAGCCCACCCGCCGCCCCGACCGACCACAGGCGGCCGGAGTGCGGGCAGGCATCTCACAGAAGACTTTCTTGTCTTTACTTGATGATCGCCGAGACCGTGCCGGCGCCGACCGTGCGGCCGCCTTCACGAATCGCGAAGCGCATCTTCTCTTCGAGCGCGACCGGCGCGATGAGCTTGACCGTGATCTCCACGTTGTCGCCCGGCATGACCATCTCGACGCCCTCGGGGAGCTGGATGTCGCCCGTCACGTCCGTCGTGCGGATGTAGAACTGGGGACGATAGCCCTTCATGAACGCCGTGTGGCGGCCGCCCTCTTCCTTCGTGAGGACGTAGACCTGGCCCTTGAACTCGGTGTGCGGGGTGATGGAACCCGGCTTCGCGAGAACCTGGCCACGGCAGACGTCTTCCTTCTTCGTGCCGCGGAGAAGCGTGCCGATGTTGTCGCCGGCCTGCCCCTGGTCGAGGAGCTTGCGGAACATCTCGACGCCCGTGACGGCCGTCTTCGCCGTCGGCTTGAGACCGACGATCTCGACTTCTTCGCCGACCTTGATGCAGCCACGCTCGACGCGGCCCGTGACGACCGTGCCACGGCCTTCGATCGAGAAGATGTCTTCGATCGGCATGAGGAACGGCTTGTCAAGCTCGCGAACCGGCTCGGGGATGTAGGTGTCGAGCGCGTCCATGAGCTCGTCGATGCACTTGCACGCCGGATCGTCCTTCGACGTCGCCTGCGTGGCCGGATAGGCCGCGCCACGAATCACCGGGGCGTTGTCGCCATCGTAGTCGTACTTGGAAAGGAGCTCGCGGACTTCCATCTCGACGAGGTCGAGCATCTCGGGATCGTCGACGAGGTCGCACTTGTTGAGGAAGACGACAATCTTCGGCACGCCGACCTGACGGGCGAGCAGCACGTGCTCACGGGTCTGCGGCATCGGGCCGTCGACGGCAGAGACGACGAGAATCGCGCCGTCCATCTGCGCCGCGCCGGTAATCATGTTCTTCACGTAGTCGGCGTGGCCGGGGCAGTCGACGTGCGCATAGTGGCGCTTCTCGGTCGAGTACTCGACGTGCGAGGAGGCAATCGTCAGAATCTTGGTGGCGTCACGACGGCCGGCGGACTCGGAAGCCTTCGCGACCTGGTCGTACTTGATCTCTTCGCAGAGGCCCTTGAGGGACTGGACGTGCGTAATGGCGGCCGTCAGCGTGGTCTTGCCGTGGTCGACGTGGCCGATGGTGCCGACGTTCACGTGCGGCTTTCCGCCGCGATCGAATGTTTCCTTAGCCATTGCTAATTACTCCTGTGAGTTGTTCTTTTTTGCTTGTCCTTCGCCCCGAGTGGAGCCACCTAGCGGAATCGGACCGCCGACCTCTTCCTTACCAAGGAAGTGCTCTACCTACTGAGCTAAAGTGGCCTCTTTCGGGACGAAAACTCGTGTAGTATACCATAATTTCGGAGCCGAACGCAAGAGGGGCGCGCGTTTCGGCCCGAAAGGCGGCCTTTACGGACGGGCAAAGGCCCGAACGAAGAAGTCGGCGATCGACGTGTCGCTCTCCTCGACGCCATGCGGATGGTGCCCGTAGGCGCCGCGCCGGACGACCGTGAGCTTCGTGCCGCCGAGCTGGCGGTAGCGCGCCGCGAAGATCTCGCAGTTCTGCTCCGGCGGCACGACGCGGTCGGCCCCGCCGTAGAGGAGGAGGACGGGGATGTCCTGCTCGATGATCGCCCCGGCCATGTTGATCGGCATCTCAGGCGATTTCGTCCAGCCGTCCGCCGGCACGCGCGCCGTCCACGGGCCTTCGCCCTTGCCGTTGGAGTAGCCGCCCTTCTCGAAGTTCATCAGCGGGCAGTCGTAGTAGATCGCCGCGACGCAGCCGGGATTGTACTTCGCGTACCGCGTCGAGAAGAAGCCGCCCCAGCTCATGCCGATGAGGCAGGCCTTCGGCGCGAACCCCAGCGTGCCGACGAGATAGTCCTGGAAGCGGCGCGAGACCGCCAGCCCCGTCTCGTCCATCCGGTGCTCGAACGTCAGGATCGTCACGTGCCGCCAGCCCTTCGCCAGCAGCTTCGAGACCGGCGTGCGGGGGACGAACGCCGTCGCCCACTGCATCGTCCACGTCCAGGGATGCCCGTCGGCGACCGCGACGCCCGCCGGCGGCTCGACGACCCAGGCCTCGTACCCCTCGAACCGGAAGCGCGTGCGTTCGCCGCCGGCGAACGTGTCCGTGCCGATGACCTTGCAGTCCTTCGCGATCTTCTCCGTCAGGGCGCCGGCCTCAAGGCCCAGCGCGAGCGATGCCGCGACAGCGGCGATGATGAGTGACTTCATTTCCTTCTTTTCCTTTCTGTTGTTCCTGATGATGTCCGCCGTGTGCAGAGATGCGTTCAGTCGAACTTGAAGACCTGCCCCGGCACGGGGGCGACGGCGTTCGAGAGCCCCTTCTCCTTCATGAGCTCGACCATCGCGGCGACCTTCTCCGGCTCGCCGTGCACGGCGAAGGCGTGGCGCACGTTGTCCTTCACCTCGTCGATCCACTCCGAGAGCCCCTTGCGGTCGGCGTGGGCGGAGAGCGCGTTGATGACCTCGACGCGCGCCTTGAGCGGAACCTCCTCGCCCAGCACCTTGATCGCCTCGCGCCGCTCGACGATGCGGCGGCCGAGCGTGTTCTCCGCCTGGAAGCCGCAGATGAGGATGATGTTGTCGGGGTCGGGCGCGACCTGCTTGAGGTGATGGACGACGCGCCCGCCCTCGCACATGCCGGACGCCGCGATGATGACCATCGGCCCCGGCAGGTCGTTGAGGGCCATTGACTCCTCCGGCGCGCCGACGAACGTGAGGTTCGGGCACGTCAGCGGATCGCGCCCGGCGGCGATCATCGCGCGCGCCTCGTCGTTGTAGACCTCGCGGTGCGCCGCGTAGATGCGCGTCGCCCTCTGCGAAAGCGGCGAGTCAATGTAGACCTTCAGCTCGCGCGGCAGTTTCCGCTTGTCCGCGAGCCGGTTCAGGTAGTAGATGATCTGCTGCGTGCGGCCGACCGAGAACGCGGGTATGAGCAGCTTCGCGTTGTGGCGGTCGATGTGCTTCAGGTACTGTTCGAGACGGTACTCGACGTCGTCCGCCGACGGATGGTAGCGGTCGGCGTATGTCGATTCGCACAGGAGGATGTCCGCCCCCGCCGGATACTCGAAGTGGCGCAGGATCGGCTGGTTCGGCTGACCGAGGTCGCCGGAGAAGAGCAGCCGGTGGTTGTGCCCGTGGTCGGAGCGGACGTCGAGCTGCACGAGCGCCGAGCCGAGGATGTGGCCCGCGTTGAAGAACTCGAGCGTCACGCCCCGGCAGATCTCGCGCGGCTCGTGCAGGTGCGTCGGCACGAAGAGTTGCATGAGCGCGTTGATGTCGCTCTCCTCATAGAGCGGCTCGAAGAGCTTCTTGCCCTGGCGGCGGCGCTTCTTGTTGACGTACTCGAGGTCGCGCTTCTGGAGGAAGCACGAGTCGCGCAGCATGACATCGCAGAGCTCGGTCGTCGACTGGCGCGCGAAGACGCGGCCGCGAAAGCCCTGGCGCACGAGCTGCGGCAGGTTGCCCGAATGGTCGATGTGCGCGTGCGAGAGGATGACGTAGTCGATCGTCTTCGGGTCGACCGGGATGTTGCGGTTCTTCTCGAACGCCTCCTTGCGGTGGCCCTGGTAGAGCCCGCAGTCCAGCAGGATCCGCTTGCCGTTCGCCTCGACGAGATGCATCGAGCCCGTCGTCGTCTGTGCCGCACCGTAGAACGTGATCTTCATCGCTTCACCTCCATTGTCGGCGGGCCCTCACCGAAGCCCGCGCACCTTGAAGACGAGCCGGTAGGTTCCGGCACCGGGCATGAACGCGTCGTGCGGACGCGCGCCCCAGCTGTCGTCGCCGCCGACACCCATCTGCACCGCGTCGACGTTGACGGTCAGCGCGTCCGCCTCCGACAGCTCCCATTGGTGCTTCTTGCCCTCCAGCATCGTCTGCGGATACGGCCAGACGTTGAAGCCGAACGGCGCGTTCACCGCCTCGACCGTCACGCCCCCGACCGTCAGGCGACGGCAGCCCGTGCGATAGCCCTGTTCGCCCGGCTCGATGTAGTTGTCGGGGTTGAGACGGTCCGCCGGGTAGGCGATCGTGCCGGTCTTCGGGTCGGCGAGGCCGGAGACGAGCCCGACGGACGCGCGGTGGACGTCGTGGATCGCCCCGGACGCGCGGTCGGCGTAGTTCTCCCACGGGCCGAGGCCGAGCCACTCGACCGCGTTCGTCTTCGGCACGGTGAACGTGAGGCCCACGCGCGGGATCGGCGGCAGCCCCTGCGGCACGGCGAGCGTCCAGTCCACGAGCCACGCGCCGTCCGCCAGGCGCGAGGTCTTGAGGTCGCTCGTGACGCCGGCGGGCAGCTTCTGCGTCGCGGTCGCCTCCTTCCAGACCCTGCAGACCTCCGGCATCTTCCAGCCGCGGTCGTTGTCCGTCGGCGCCCGCCAGAAGTTGAGGGCGAGGGATGCGCCACGAATGGACGCGAATGGACGCGAATCGGATTCCGTTCGTGCAGATTCGTGAAGATTCGTGGACAGCTCCGGCTCGAACGGCTTGGCGAAGGAGTCCCACGCCACGCAGTCGGCGCCGTCGAGGAACCGGAAGACCACCGAGTCGCCGCGGAAGCCCTCCAGCGCGTAGTCCCGCGCCGCGCCTGGCGGCACCTCGCCCAGGTCGAAGCTCCCGCGCGCGGACGGGCTGCCCGCCGCGTCGCACGCCGTCCACTCGCACACGTAGTCGTCGAGGTCACGGAAGCAGAAGCCGTTGCGCACCGTCACCTTGCCCGCCGCGAAGTCGAACGCCTCGCACGACATGTTCTGGTAGGCGTGCTTCATCTCGTACGCGCCGGGGTGCGGATTGCGCAGCGCGTCGAAGAGGCCGTTGCAGTTGAAGTTGTCGTCGTTCGGCCTGTCGCCGAAGTCGCCGCCGTACGCGAGCCACGTCCCGCGCGCGTCCGTCTTCCAGAGCGCCTGGTCGGCGAAGTCCCAGACGAAGCCGCCCTGGAACGACGGGTACTTGCGCACGAGGTCCCAGTACTTCTGGATGCCGCCGTTCGAGTTGCCCATCGCATGCGTGTATTCGCAGAGGATCACCGGCTTCTTCGGATTGTTCGAGACATATTTCTCGACATCCCACGGGCGCGCATACATGATCGCGTAAATGTCCGTATTCGCGCCGTCGATCGCACGCTCGTAATGGATCGGACGCGTCGAGTCTATCGCCCGCATCGCCTGACGAAGCGCCGTGAAGTTCTCGCCGTCGCCACACTCGTTGCCCATGGACCAGTAGATGATCGACGGATGGTTGCGGTAGGTCTGGACCATGCGCGTGCCGCGTTCGACGATGGTCTGCTTGTAGTCGGCGCGACGCGCAAGGGACTCCTTCCCGTAGCCGTAGCCGTGGGACTCGTTGTTCGCCTCGCAACAGACCATGATGCCTTCGCGGTCGCAGAGGTCGTACCAGTCGGGCACGTCCGGATAGTGGCATGTGCGCACCGCGTTGATGTTGAACGCCTTCATGGTTTCGATGTCCTTCTTCATCCCCTCCAACGTGACGGCGTAGCCCGTCTTCGGCTCCATCTCGTGGCGGTTCACGCCCTTGATAAGCGCGCGTTTGCCATTGATGTAGAGGACGGAATCGCGGATCTCGACCTTGCGGAAGCCGAACGACACGGCGCGGTAGTCGATGCCGCCGAAGATCCACCAGCCCCACTTGTGCTCAATCGGCGTGACGTAGAGATACGGCTCCTCGCAGCTCCAGAGCTTCACGTCCGGCACCTCGCGCACCTTCAGCGCGTTCCCCTTCTCGTCGCGCACGGTGAACGAGCCGCTCTTGAGGTCGTCCGCGAGTTTCGTCTCGACGATCAGGTCGAATGGCGCGGACTTGCTTTCGGAGACGAGGTAGACCTCGCGGAAGATGCCCGAGAGCCGCCAGAAGTCCTGGTCTTCGAGATACGTGCCGTCGCAGTGCTTGTAGACCTCGACCTCCAGCGTGTTCTCGCCGAACCATTTGAGGTAGGGCGTGAGGTCGAACTCGGACGGCAGGCGGCTGTCCTCGGCGTAGCCGACGGCCTTGCCGTTCACGCGCACGAAGAACGCGGACGACACGCCGCCGAAGTGGATCGTCGTCTTGCGGAAGAGCCAGCGCCACGGGCGCGTGAACGTCGTCTTGTAGAGGCCGACGGGATTGCGGTAGGCCATCGCCGTCCAGTTCGTATCAGCCGGCGCGGTCATGACGCGCGGCGCGTCCTTCGCGATCGGATAGCGCACATTGGCATAGAGCGGCGGATCGAAGACGCCCTGAAGCTGCCAGCATCCCGGCACGGCGAGACGCGCCGTCTTCTCCCAATCGGCGCATTCGGGCGAACGCTTCCAGCTGAAGTCCCACTCGCCGTCCAGCGGCAGGATCCAGCGCGAATCGCCCTTCGGCCGCTTTTGCTGGAGGATGTCGAAGGCGAGATCTTCGGTCTCGCAGGGCACGGCGATGCCGCGCGCGGGCAGGCGGTTGAGGGAATTGACGGCGGGGTCCTCCCACGGTTCGGCGGCGAAGGTCATCGCCGCGCCAACGAAAAACAGGCAGGAACCAAAGACTAACTGATGCGTCGTATTCATGTTGTATAGTATACACAAAATGCGCGACGCTGGCAACTCGCACCGCGCCGAACCGCACCCCCGAAAATGGTAATATCTAACGGGTCAGCAAAGAAGAGAGACCGGCCATGGGGCTCAACGAAGAAGAAAAGCGAACAACGCCACCCCATAGATGCCGGGGACACCCTGGAACGGATGCGTCAACCGATGCGGATGGATGAGACACCCCATGGGGGCATGGCAGAGGAAGTATGCCATAGACAAGGCACCGACTTCTCGCGCTGCTCCCGAGGTGACATCCGCAAACTCGAGGAGATCATCAACGGCATCCACCGCCACAGCCCAAATCCCGTTCGCATGGCGATCAAAGCCAATCGTCATGGCGCACAGCCGGAAAAAATCCGGGATAAGGGTGGCGCCGAACCGCAATCAGCTCCTGGACAGGGAATCGGCGATCGAGTGTCGATTGAAAAAGTAAGTGGGCAGGGGCGACGGGGGAATCTGCCCGGTTAGTCCTGCAAGCGGAGATGCCCGCGAAAAAACAGGGCGGACATCACCACATTCGTGTCAAGAACGACTCTCATGACCGGGCGCGGCTGCGGCGGCGTGAAGAACGGTAATCGGCCACCACGGCGGCGATGTCGCTCGTTCGCAACCCAGCCGCCCTGGCCTGTGACTGGCCTTGGGCGAGAAGCGCATCAAACTTCTTCACGAACACCGATTCTGGCGTCGGGCGCAGGGGCTGCATGATGACGTTCCCCTTATAGGCTTCGACGATGAACGCCGTGCCAAGACCCCAGCCGAACTGTGTGCGCATGGCCTCAGGTATCACGACCTGCCCCCGAGAGGACATCTTTGTTGTCATTACGCTCATTGTGTCACATCCTCTTATCAGTAAGATTGGATGGAATTATGGCAGATTCCCTGCGAAGCGTCAAAAGCGGCCCGTGGAGCGCCCCCATCCTCTGCGGCTCTGTGCGTGCGTTGGCCGTCTTGTTCGGGTCGTTTGATCACGCAGAGACGTCGAGAACGCAGAGGACTACGTTCCGCAAATCCGCCCGCAGAATCTAAAAGTCGCTCGGACGGCATCAGCCTTTGAACAGGTCCAGATACCTGCGAAAATCATAGATGCGGTTGCGCGCGACTTCCGCACTTAGGCAAAGAACGCCATCGGACACCATGTCGCTCACGCATCGGTTGGCCGTGCGGTAGTCAAGACCGACGCCCACCGCGATTTCGGTAATGGTCGCGCGCGGATGCGAGTAGAGATGGCGGACGATACGCTGGATGTTGCCGCCGCGCGTTCCCTTTTGCGCGCAGTATTCCTGCATCTCGTCCCTGAACTTGAAAATCCGCTGGAACGTCCGACAGCCGCTCTCGCCCGTCTCCGACGAGCGCGTCCAGGTAGCGCAGCCCCTCCGCGCACATCGCCTACTCCAGCCTCCTCCCGTTCTCCACCGCCTGCCGCATCAACGGCGCAAGGGCCGCGGGCACGTGGCGGCTTCGCTGCTTCCCGCCCACGCGGTACACGAACAGCCACGCCGGATGCCGTTTCCCCGACTTGCAGGCCCTGCACCCGGGCTTTCCGCATGTCTTGCGCACGAGCGCGAGCGAACCCCTCGCCACGGGCATCAGCCCCGCGACGACCTCCGCGAAAGGCGCACAAGAGCGCAAGGGGAAAAATGATTTTTTTTGATTTCCTTTTCTGAAATGCGGAATGCCCTGCCCCAAACGAACGGGGCGGCGCACCACTCACGTCGGTTGGTGGGCTGCGCGGCGTTGCCGCTCGCCTACCAACCCATTACGACCAAGCCAGGGTTTCTGCATGCGTCGTCCGCATCCTTGGCCCGCCGGCCCGACAGATCGCGCAGCGACACGCGAGCGCCCGCGTTCGGCGCACGCGCCGCGAAGGACGCGCGGGGCGAGGAGCCGTATCCGGCGACGAAGCCACGCACGGGGATTCGCGGATGCGGGCGGCGGGAGCGGACGCCCGGAAGCGGGAGCACCGTTGCCCCGAAGCGCGCCGCACGTCGGCAAGCGACAGGACGTGCGCGACGGGCCAATGATGCGGACGACTATCTGTCTGTCTCGCAGGGAGCGGATCATCTTTCCCTGCTGAAGCCCTGCCTGCCGAGACCGCGTCAGATGCAGTAGTCGAGGGCCTGGGCGGCGTTGGGGTCGCGGCGCAGGATCGAGGCGAGCGTGACCTTCGCCAGCGTGGCCGCAAAGGCGGCGTTGACGTCCGCCCACACGCGCCGCGCGAGGCAGTTCGACTGGCGCGGGCAGGCGACGCCCGGCGCGAGGCAGTCGAGAATGGCCAACGGCCCCTGCACGGCCTCCACGACATCCAGCAGCCGGATGTCGTCGGGGCTCATCGCGAGCCGGAAGCCGCCGACGTTGCCGCGCACGCTGCGCAGCATCCCCTTCTCGCGGAGCGTCACGACGATGCGCGAGAGGAACTTCTCGGAGATCTGCTGCGCCTTGGCGATCGCCGCGCCCGTGCGAGGCGTCTCCGCCGACGCGTGCGTCGCCACGTCCAGCAGGATCCGCAGCGCATAGCGCGCCTTGGCGGAGACCTTCAGGGCCTTTTGCGCGCACGCGGCGGACGAGCTCTTGGACGAACCTGACATCGCGAAGTGAAGGGAATCGGCGCGTTCAGAACTCCGCCGCGTCGCAGACGAGCGAGTCCATGATGTAGCCCTTGCGTTCGGGCGTGTTGCTGCCCATGTAGAACTTGATCGTCTTCTCGACGTCCTGGTCGTCCGAACACGTGACGGGCGTCAGCCGCATGTCCGGGCCGATGAAGTCCTTGAACTCCTTCGCGTTCAGCTCGCCGAGGCCCTTGAAGCGCGTGATCTCGCAGCCCCGCCCGCACTTCCTGATCGCCGCCTCGCGCTCCTCGTCCGAGAAGCAGTAGTGCTGCTCCTTCTTGTTGCGCACGCGGAAGAGCGGCGTCTCCAGGATGAACACGCGCCCGTCCGTCACGAGCTGGCGGTAGAAGCGCATGAAGAACGTCGTCAGCAGCATGCGGATGTGCAGGCCGTCCACGTCGGCGTCGGTCGCGAAGATGATCTTGCCGTAGCGCAGGTGGTCGAGCGTGTCCTCGATGTCGAGCGTCTTGATGAGGTTGAAGAACTCCACGTTCTCGTAGAGGACGTTCTTGCCGACGCCGAAGGTGTTGAGCGGCTTGCCGCGCAGGAAGAAGACGGCCTGGTTCAGCGCGTCGCGCGCGTTGCCGAGCGTGCCGCCGGCGGACAGCCCCTCCGTGAGGAAGATCATCGTGTCGGCGCCCTCCGGCTGGCCCGTCTTCCTGTCCACCTTGTCGAGCCGCAGGTGGTGCTTGCAGTCCTTCAGCTGCGGCACACGCACCGAGACGGCCTGCGCGTGCTCGCGCGCCTTCTTCTTGATCGTGTTGAGCTGGCTGCGGATCTTCCCCGTCTCCTCGATCTTCGCAATCAGCTTCTCCGTCTCGGCCGGCGCGCGGTGCAGCTCGGCCTCGATCGCCTTCTTCATCTCGGCGACGAGCTCGGCGCGGATATCGTTCATCACGAACTTGATCTTCGTCTGGCCCTCGAAGACCGGGTTCATGATGCGGATCGAGACCGCGCCCAAAAGCCCGTCGCGGATGTCGTCGCCGTCGAACTTCTTCTTCGCGTCGTAGTCGTTGAGCGCCTTCGTCAGCGCCTCCTTGAACGCCGTGAGGTGCGTGCCGCCGTCCGTCGTGTACTGGCCGTTCACGAACGAGTGGTACTCCTCGCCGAAGCGGTTGGTGTGCGTGAAGATGATCTCCAGGTTCTTCGTCTTCACGTGAAACGGCGTGTAGAGCTTCTCGAACTGAACCTCGTCCGACACGAGGTCGGCGAGCCCGCGCTCGGAGCAGATCGACTGGCCGTTCAGGACGATCGTGAGACCCGCGTTCACGTAGCAGTACATCTTCATGCGCCGCAGGACGTGCTCCTCGCGCACCTTGAAGTGCTTCAGCACCTTCACGTCGGGCTTGTAGCGGATGAACGTGCCGTCGCGCTCCGCCGTCTTCTGCTTGCCGCGCCGCTTGGACTTGAGCCGCCCCTCCTCGAAGTACGCCTCGGAGAACTCGCCCTCGCGGAAGGAGCGCACCTCGAAGAACTCCGAAAGCGCGTTCACGGCCTTCGTGCCGACGCCGTTCATGCCGGCGGAGAACTGGAAGCTGTCGGAGTCGAACTTGCCGCCCGTGTTCATCTGCGAGACGCAGTCGACGACCTTGCCGAGCGGGATGCCGCGCCCATAGTCGCGCACCGAGACCTCGCCCGTGTCGTAGTTGACCGTCACGTCGATCCGCTTGCCGCACCCCATGACGAACTCGTCGATCGAGTTGTCGATCACCTCCTTCATCAGGATGTAGATGCAGTCGTGGTACATCGCGCCCGTGCCGGGCTCGCCGACGTACATGCCGGGACGCATGCGGATGTGCGTCACCGGATCCAGCGTCTTGATGCTGGTGTCTCCGTAGTCCTTTGCCATAGGGCGGCGTATTATACCAAAAATGCGCGCCGCCTCAGCGGCCGGACGCCGCCGGGGCCTTCCTCTGCGAGAAGAGCCAGTCCAGGGCCTCCTGCGAGGCGTACGCCGGCCGCCACACGTCATGCCCGCAGCCGGGGACCTCGGTGTAGCGCACCTTGCCGTCGACCGCCCAGAGGGCGCTCACCATCTCGCGCGAGCGCACCGGCGGCACCACGCCGTCCGCATCGCCGTGCCACGTCCAGATCGGCACGTCGCGGATCTTCCACGCCAGGTGCGTGTCGCCGCCGCCGCAGACCGGCATGGCCGCCGCGAAGAGCTCGGGGCGGCGCTGCACCGCGTCCCACGTGCCGTAGCCGCCCATCGAGACGCCCGTCGCGTAGATGCGCGCCGGATCGACCGGACGCTCGGCCCGCGTCCGGTCCAGCAGCTCCAGCGCGAGCGCCATCGACTCGGACGGCTGCGCCGGCATGCGGTGCGCGACGTTCGACCACGGCGTCTCGACCCACTGGCGGCCGTCCGGCACCTGCCCGGCGATGAAGTAGCCCTCGATGCCGCGCGCGCGCATGTGGCGGAGAAGCGGCTCCGCGCCCCAGACGAGCTGGCTCACGTTGTTCGTGCCGCGCTCGCCGGCGCCGTGGAAGAGGATGACGAGCGGATACGTCCTGCCCGGCTCGACCTTCGCCGGCTCGGCCCAGCGGTAGAGGAAGACCTTGCCCGCCGCGTTCGTGTAGGCGCGCGGCTCCGTCCAGCCGGCCGCCGTCTGGAGGGGCGTGGGCGCCGCCGACGCCCCGGCGAGCGCGAGGCCTGCGACGGCAAGAACGGACACCTTCGTCATCTTCGTCATTTCTCGGACTCCTTCTTCAGATCGTGTAGTACGATTCCCAGCCCTTACGCACCGGCGGGGCCAGTAGCGCATTGGCCTCGTCGTCGCCGACGAAACGCCGGGTCGCCGGGTCGAACGCCAGCGTCCGGTTGAGCCGCTGGGCGATGCAGCCGAGCGTGAAGACCTGCGAGAGCGGCCCCGCCACGCGGAACGGGGAGTTGACCTCCGTCTCGCCCCTCACCGCGCGCAGGAAGTTCGCCCAGTGGTTCTCGACCGGCGCCTCGTAGGCGGGGACGTCTTTCGCGTCCCGTCCCACGCGGATGAGCGGGTCGTCATGCGAACAGCCCTGCCAGACGGTGCCGTCGGCCATGTAGATCTCCTTGCCGGGACGAAGCTCCTGCGTCTTCGCGTCGTCGAAGCTCTGGCTGCCGCTCTTCGGGATGCTGCCGTCCCAGCCCTTGTAGACGAAGCCCTTCGGGAGGTCGGGGCGGTTCGCGACGCCTTCCCACCACTCGATCGTCAGGGCCTTGCGCCCGCCCTTGGCCGGGAACCTGAAGTCGACCGTCCCCTGCATCGGGAAGACGAACCGGTTCCAGCCCGAGACGTTGCGCACGGCGATCTCGGTCGGCAGGCCGAGGTCGAAGTACTCGTGAATCGAGTCGAAGACGTGCGCGCCCCAGTCGCCGAGCGCCCCGTTGCCGAAGAGGAACCAGCTGCGCCATTCGCCGTAGTGGAGATCCTTGGAGAACGGCAGGTCGTCCGGCACGGTGCCGAGCCACGTCTGCCAGTCCTTCGCCGTCATCGTCGCGGGCAGCGGCTGGGTCGAGTACGGGATCTTCGAGACCTGCGCGTTCCACTTGTGCCAGCGGCGCGCGGAGTTCATGTGCGTGACGATGCGGCTCACCTGGTTGGGGTCGATCACGCCGCGCTTCACGTAGTCGCGCATCTGGAAGCGGCTCTCGCGCGAATGGCCCTGGTTGCCCATCTGGCAGATCGCGCCGTACTTGCGCTCGGCGTCCATCATGACCTGGATTTCCGCAAACGAGTGCCCCATCGGCTTCTCGGTGTAGACGGCCTTGCCCTCCTTGATCGCCCGCATGACGATCGGGAAGTGCGCATGGTCCGGCACGCCGGCCGTCACCGCGTCAAAGCCATCCGCCATCCGGTCGAACATCTCCCGGAAGTCGTGGAACCGCGCCGCCGCCGGGAACTTTCCGAGGCTCTCCTGCGTGTGCTTCGCGCCCAGGTCGACGTCGCAGAGCGCGACGATGTCGCAAAGCCCCGTCTCGGCAAACGCGCGGACGTCGTTTCCGCCCATGCCGCCGATGCCGCAGCACGCCAGGCGCACCTTCGAGTTTGCGCGGTACGCCTTCGCCGAAAAGCAGCCGGGCAGCAGCGGGAACGCCCCCGCCGCCAGCGCCGACTTCAGGAATGACCTTCTGCCGAGTTTCTTCTTCATTGTCCGTTTGACTCCCTTTGGGATTTTGAGACTGCTTGGTTTCGGGTGATTATACCATGAACGACGGCTGTCGCGCAACCGGGCCAGGCCCGTCACTTGAGCTCCCGCGCGACCCGCGCGGCCTCGGCCTTGAGCTGGCCGAGCTTCCAGTCGAGCGTGTCGCGCGCGACGACGCGACCCATCATCGGCTCCCAGCCGACCGTCTCGTCGACGTCCACCCAGTCGAAGCAGCTCCGCACGTTCGCCTCCTCGTCCTTCAGGATGGCCAGCAGCTCGCCCTTCTGCCGCGCGACGCCCGCGCGGTAGTAGCGCTTGGCGTTGACCGACGTGCGGATCGTCGCCTGCATGAACCGCCCCATCGCCCAGAGCCTGCGCGTCGCGCCCGTGCGCCCCTCCAGCCGCTTGCAGCCGGACTCCAGGAAGGCCAGCTCGCGCGCCGCCATCTCCAGCTCGCCGGGAATCCGTTCCAGCGGAAACGAGAACGTCGTCGCCGTGAACTTCCAGCCGCAGCCGTGCTTCACGCCGTCGTGGTACTCGTAGATCGGGTGCAGCGGATCGGGGATGTCGGCTTCCGGCGCACAGAACGGATAGACCGGCCCGTTGCGCAGCACGGTCGCCTGGTCGTACGACTCGATCGGATGCCAGTCGAAGGCGTCGCTGAAGTCCTTCCACGCGCCCATCACGGCGTCCGCGTCCGCCGCGCCGTAGTCCCGCACGGCGAATTCGCGCAGGATCCGCTCGAAGTCCTCCGGGCGGTAGTCGTCGGCATAGACCTTCGTCGCGAGCTCCGCAATGAAGTTGGGGCGGAAGCCGAAGTGGTGGCTCTCCATCAGCCCCGAGAGGCCCCACGCCGCCTTCGCCGCGCGAATCGCCTCCAGCCGCGCCTTCCAGCGCCACGGCACGGGCTCGTACGGCAGGAGGCCGAAGTCCCACGTGCGCCCGCCCGTGTTCGTCATCGCGTAGAGGCGGATGCCGCGCCGCTTCGCCACGGCCGCCTCGGAGCGGAACATGCGGCTCGGACCGGGGCGCACGATCGAGTAGTCCATGTACGCCCCCGTGTCGAGGCCGCACCGGCGGAGGGGCGGATCGCCCATCTCGAAGGTGACGAGCAGCGAGACGTCGGTCGGGATGCGCTCCAGCAGCGCCACGCGCTCCGCCTCGGGCGCCCGGTACCAGTTGTACGTCCAGAACACGACGTCGAACGACGGATTGTATTTCCGCGTCACCTTCGTGACGAGCCGCAGCCAGTCCGCCCAGTCGGGGTCGGGACGAAAGCCCGTCGACTTCGCGCCGTCCGGGCACGGCTTCCACCAGTAGTTCACGGGACGGTGGTCGGCGTACGGGAACGCGACGGACTCGCCGACGCAGATGAGGCCCTTCAGCCCCGGCGTCTGGCGGACGATCGCGCCGTAGGTCTGGTCGTACCAGTCCTCGGCCCCCGGCTCCGACGGATGCAGCTTCGCAGCCTTGACGGGAAAGTCCGCGTAGGCGTAGACGCCGATGCCGAAGCGCGCCGCCCGCGCGACGAGCGCGCCGATGTCCTCGTGCCTCCCCGTGCGCGTCACGTCCGGCGGATCGGAGATGTAGACGAGAATCGAGTCGACGCCCGTCTTCGCGATGCCCGCCAGGTAGTCGTCCGGGTAGTCGTCGATGCCGAACGCCGAATGCACCATGCGCGGACTGAACGCCGGGGCCGGCTTCGCCGCCGCCTCCGCCATCAGGCCCAGGCCGACGGCCCCCGCCGCAACGACGCCCGCCACCGCAATCTTGAACTTCTTCATCTCAACAAGGTCTCCTTTCATGTTGGAGTCGCGTATTATACCAAAACCTTGCGATCTTGCAGCCAGCGCACCGCTTCTGAAGCCGCGCCCGTCACGGCGTACAGCAGCACAAAAGTGGCACAGACATCTAAATACAGGTGCGCGAAAGCGTCATTTCGATGCACATCCTATGGCGCAAAAGTGGCATCTTGTCGGCTTTAGCCAATTTATGCTATAATTTTGCAAGTTTTGAAGGAATGTGATATGACACTCAAACGCAAGTTCTACGATACGCTTCTCAACTGGAAGAAGAGCCATCTTCCGGAAGGGCTCCTTGTTAAGGGCGCGCGGCAAATCGGCAAGACCTTCACCATTGATTCGTTCGGACGTGAGAACTATCGCTCGTACCTTTACGTCAATTTCGTCACGAACCCCGAATATCGTGAAATCTTCGCCGAGAGTCTGGAAGCCGTCGACATTTATCGCAAGCTCAGTGCGACATTTGCGAACTTCCGCGTCATCCCCGGCGACACCCTCATTTTCCTCGACGAGATCCAGAACTGCCCGCGCGCCCGAACCGCCTTCAAGCCGCTCGCCATCGACGGCAAGGTCGATGTCATCGCATCCGGCTCACTGCTCGGTCTCTCGTTCCTTGACGGCGACGCCAAGCTGAATGCCGAACGGCGCGAATCCTCGATTCCCGTCGGCTATGAACGACAGCTGACGATGTACTCGCTCGACTTCGAGGAATACCTCTGGGCAATCGGGTATCGCCCGGACGTCATCGACGAGACCCTGCGCAAGCCATTTGCATCTCTCAAGCCAATACCTGAAGTCACCAACAGAAGATTTCTCCAGCTCTTTCGCGACTACATCGTCATCGGCGGGATGCCGGAAGTCGTCGCCACCTACCTTGAGACCAACAACTACAACGTCGCCTTTGACGTCCAGCAGAGGATTCTCTCCGCCAACCTCGATGACATCTCCCGTTATGCGCCGACGCCCGAAAAGCCAAAGATACGGGCCTGCTACCTTTCGATATCAAACCAGCTTGCACGCGAAAACAAGAAATTCAAGTACGCCGCCGTCGTCGAACACGGACGCAGCCGCATGTTCTACGCCTCGATCGACTGGCTCCGTGAGTCCGCGCTCGTCTTCCAATGTCCCAACGTGGAGACGCCGGACATCCCCCTCAGCGTCTACCGGAAGGAGAACTGCTTCAAGCTCTACGCCTCTGACATCGGCATCCTCGTTTCGATGGTCGGATTTCCCGCCGTCAAGGCTATCCTCGACAACACGATCAAGGGATTCGCCAAGGGCGGGATCTACGAAAACGCGATCATGAGCCTTCTTGTCCGACGCGGATACACGCCTTACTACTTCCACCCGAAGTCAAACCTGTCCGAAATCGACTTCCTCATCGAGAGCGACAGCGGCGTCATTCCAATCGAGGTGAAGGCCGGGAATGACAGTTCCGCTTCCTTCGACCGTTTCCTTGAACGCCCGGAGACAAAAATCGGCTACAAGTTCGTCAACGGCAATCTCGGAAAGGTCGGAAAGAAGGTCACGCTTCCGCATTACATGGCCATGTTCATCTGAGCAGCACACGATGCCCCGGGGCCTTCAAGGGCCTACTGCCGAACAAATGGGGACAGGCCCCCAACGAATGGAGGCCTGTCCCTTCCATGCAAGCAGAATGTCCGCCGCGCTCAGACGTTGAGCGCGGTCTTCGACCAGTTCTCCTTGCCCGCGAGGAGCGAGGGCGTCGTCATCTCCGGCGGAACCGGGATGCCGAGCATCTGCAAAGCCGTCGGCGCGACCGCCGAAAGCTTCGCGAGCGGCGTCAGGCGGACGCCCGCCGCGTCGTTCGCGACGTAGAAGCAGTCGACGAGGTTCAGCGTGTGCGAGGTCTTCGTGAGGCCCGTCTTGTAGTCCACCATCTGCTCGGCGTTGCCGTGGTCGGCGAAGATGAGGACGTGCGCATCGAGCGCCAGGAGGCGCGGCAGGACCTTGCCGATGCACTCGTCCGTCACCTCGACCGCCCGCGTCGCCGCCTTCTCGTCGCCCGTGTGGCCGACCATGTCGCAGTTCGCGTAGTTGACGACGATGAAGCCGTAGGGGTTGTTCTCCAGCCGCTTCAGCAGCTCGTCCGTCACGTTGTACGCCTCCATCTCCGGATGGCTCGCGAAGGTCGCCGCGTCGAAGCGCGACTTGACCTCGACCTGGTCCTCGCCCGCCGAGGGCGTCGTGGACTTGCCGTTGAAGAAGCTCGTCACGTGCTTGATCTTCTGCGTCTCCGCGAGGCGCAGCTGCCTGAGGCCCGCCTTCGAGACGACCTCGCCGAGGAGGTTGTCCATGCCGCCGCCCGCGCCCATCGCGCCGAGGAGGTAGTCCTGGAACTCGTCCCAGTAGCGCGTGAAGCCGAGGAACGTGACCTTCGGACGCGCCGAGCGCGTGCCCGGATAGTCGTCGCAGACGAACGCCTGCGTGAGCTGGATCGCGCGGTCCTGACGGTAGTTCGTGTGCATGACGACGTCGCCGTCCTTCATGCCGGCGTAGTCGCCGATCACGTAGCACGGGATGTACTCGTCGGTCATCGGCGCGTTGTCGGGCGTCTTGCCGTTCGCGTACTCGGACTTGACGGCCTCCTCGACCGTCGCGGCCTTCTTGCCCTGCGCGGCGACGAGGCACTCGTACGCCTCGCTCGTGAGCGTGTAGTTCTTCGAGCGATCCATGCCGTAGTAGCGGCCCATCGCCGTGCCGATCGTCGCGTTGCCGACGGCGGCGAGCTCCTGCTTCAGGCGCGCGATGTACTCGAGCGTCGAGCGCGGCGGCGTGTCGCGTCCGTCAAGGAACGGATGCACGACGATCTTCCCCTCGGGGAACTCCTGCCGCGCGCGCCGCATGAGCTTGAAGAGATGCTCCTGATGGGCGTGCACGCCCTCGTCCTGCAGCAGGCCGAGGAAGTGGAACTGCGAGTTGCTCCGCTTCCAGTCCGCAATGAGGTTCGCCCACTTCTCGCTCTTGAAGAGCTCGCCAGAGCTGAGGCCGTCGTCGATGCGCTTCAGCTCCTGGATGACGATGCGCCCGGCGCCCATGTTGAGGTGGCCGACCTCGGACGAGCCCTGGTAGCCGTCCGGCAGGCCCACCGCCTCGCCGCAGCAGTCCAAGAGGCAGTGCGGATAGCGCGCGCGGATCTGGTCGATGACCGGCGTCTTCGCGCCGTAAACAGAGTTGCCGTCCTTGCGGGGGTTGACGCCCCAGCCGTCACGAATGATGAAAACTACAGGTCTCATGATGTCTCCTTGAAATTGGCGCGTATTATACCAAAATCGCGGCGCAGACGCGCACGGGCGACCGTCGCCGGTCAGGCCGGAGTGCCTGTGGCCGACCTGTGCGCGAGCGAGGCAAAAACCGTCCGGCAGATGTGGTCGCGGACGCGCACGGCCCAGGCAGCGTCCGACACGCCCTTCGGACGGAACGACGCGAGCCACGACCGGTCGGCCAGCGCGTAGACGCTGACCTGCGCCCAGATGGATGACGTCCAGAGATCCTGCTCCGCCTCGTCCGGCGTCGCCCAGGCGACGAGCCGCCGCAGCGAATCGTAGACGGGCTTGCCGAACGCGCGCCGGAAGTCCTTCTGGAAGGCCGTCGGGCGCGTCACCTCGTGCCGGAAGAGGGCCGCGCAGCGTTTCTGCGCCTTTTTCGTCGGCAGCGTCATGAAAAGGAAGTCGTCCACCCACGTCCGAACTGCCGCCCGCCAGCTCGCGGCATCCGTCACGCCGTCCGCCAGCGCGGCAAGCGGTGCGCCGAGGTCGCCGAAAAGCCGCTGCGCCGTCAGGCGGTAGAGCGCCGCCTTTGAGCCGAAGTAACGGTTCGCCAACGCCGCATTGACCCCCGCCTTGGCGCAGATCGTCCGCACCGACGCCAGCTCGTAGCCCTTGTCCGCGAACTCGTCCGCCGCCACGTCGAGAATCGCCTCGCGCGTCGCGGCGCCGTCCGCGCGCATGCGCCGCTTAGGCGTGCGCGTCATTGTACCAGTCCTCCAGTCGGCGGTTGAAGGCAAGACGCGGCAGTTCCGCCGCCCACGCCCGGACGCGATCCGTCACGTCCTCGAACCGCATCGTCACCTTGCGGCGCGGCACAAACGGCGCGACGAACAGCCACAGCAGGACCGAGCGGACGAGCGTCGGCCCGAACGACGGCGAGGCCGTGCGCCCCTTCCGGCTCCAGATCGACCCCCAGAGGCCCGTCGTGCGCACGGCGATGACGCGCGCGTTCGGCGGCAGGGCCTTGCAGACGTTGTAGGCGAGCTGGCGCGTGCCGATCTCCTCGCGCGGCTCCGTCCAGATGTGGCCCGACGGATAGAAGATGACGTCATCGCCCCGCGCGAGCGCGTCCGTCACGACGTCCTGGAGCCCCCTCGCGATCTTTGCGCCCGCCGCGCTGCGGTGCTTGCGCAGATCCGGCACCTTCACGCAGCCGAGCGTCTTCAGAACCTTCGCGGAAATGCCGCCGCGATCCAGGAACAGCTCGTCCGAAAGCGGCTTCACGGGCAGCCGCCACAGCTCCGCGCCGACAAGCATCGGATCGACCATCGCCGGGTGGTTCGGCAGGAAGAGCAGCGGCGCGTCCGCCGGAATCGCCTCCAGCCCTTCGGCGGTCACCGCATAGCGCCGCGCGAACACCCACTTGCCGACGCGGCAGAGAACCGTGCGGTAGTTGAAGACGAAGACCAGCGGCACGACCGCCAGCACGACCGCGAGAAGCAGGAGGAACGCGCGCGGCCCGAAGAGCGCGCTCACGGCGATGTAGCAGAGCGAGGCCAGCATCATGAAGAGGAAGGACACCTGGTTGAAGTAGGCGAGCATCGTGTTGAGGCGTGGCCCCTTCACGACCTTCTGGATTTCCGCGTCGAACGGCAGCTTGAAGAAGCCGAGGTCGAACGCGAGGACGGCGAGAGCCGCCGCAAAGGGGACAGGCCCCAGCGGCACGAAGAAGAGCAGCGCCAGCAGCGCGGCGGCGACGAGGCCGAAGGCCGGTGTCGCCGCAAGCAGGAAGCGGCGCCGGTCGACGAAGCCCGCGACGACCTGTCCGGCCACGATGCCGACCGCCGCCGCGCAGAGCATCGCGCCCGTCCGCATCGAGTCGAGCCCCATCACCTGCTTGCCGTAGACGAGAAGCCCCATCTGGAGCATGGCCGCCGCCCACCAGAAGACCGACAGCGTGACGATGACGGCGTTGAGGCCCGGATAGCGCCGCGCCAGGCGGTGCGCGCGCGACAGGTAGCGGACGGGGTTGATCGCGTGAATCGCCCGGTTCGGCTCCTCGTCCGCACGGATCGTGTAGCTCAGCGCCAGACCGACGGCAGCGAAGCCGAGGAGGCACGCCGCACACACCCACGCGGGCGCGCAGTCCGCCGCGAACGACGCGGCGATCGTGCCGGCGAGGACGGCGGCAAACGTCACGCCCTCCATGCCGCCCATGCCGACGGAGATGCGAGCCGCCCCGCCGATGTCGCGGACAAGCGCGTACTTCGCGGGCGAGTAGAGCGAGCTCTGGAGCCCCATCAGAAGCACCGCCGCGACGACGAGCGCGGCCGACTCCAGCGCAAACCCGGCGACCGCGAGCGCGACGATCGGCAGTTCCGCCCATTTCGCGAGGCGGAAGATCCGCACCTTCGGGAACAGCACGGTCAGGCGGTCGGCGAGCGGCGAGCAGACGACGTACGGCACGACGAGCGCCGCCGCGACCGTCCCCATGAAGACGGACTGCAGCCGCTCGTCCGCGAGCCAGCCGATGACGGTGAAGCTCGCCAATGTCTTCAGGAAGTTGTCGTTGACGACCCCGAAGAAGTTTGTCGCAAACAGCGGAACGAATGATCTCCTCATCGCGCGATTCTCCTTTTTATCGTAATCACGCGATTACTTTATCATATTTCGCCCCCGCCTGTCAACGGGGTGGGCGTCTACTCGCAACGGACAGGCCGACGAACACGCTCACGACAGTCCCCAGAACAATGGCGAGGTTGACATGCAGCAGGAACGGCAAGGGCAGGATCTTCTGTCCAAAGGCGACCCATAGAATGGCCGCAAAGCCGCAGAGCGTCCCCACAAGCGCCTGGACGCCCGCCGCCCGCCGCGAAAGAAGGGCCAGCAGGAAAAGGCCGAGCATGCCGCCCGAAAGGACGCTCTGAAGGGCCCAGAAGGCCGCGAGCGCGCTTCGGACGTTCATGACGAGCAGCCCGACGCCGATTGCGAAGAGGCCAAGTCCTACAGTCGAAAGCCGCAGGAAGCCGATGTCGGAGCGCGCATTCGAGCGCCGGGCGGCAAATCGGCGCCAATAGTCCTCCAGCATCACCGTCGCGCCGGAGTTGAGCGTCGCCGAGACGGTGCTCATGGCCGCCGCAATGATGGCCGCGACGAGGAGCCCCGAGACGCCCGCCGGCAGCTTGTGGACGATGAACCACGGAAAGACCGAATCCGCCTTCGCCAGAGTCCCCTCCGGCACGGCGCCGGGATTGGCCCGGACGTACATCCAGAGGAGCGTCCCGATCAGCACGAAGAGCGCGGTCGTGCCGAGGTAAAGAAAGGCGCTCGACAGCAGCGAGCGCGTCGCCGCGCGCTGCGTCTTGGCCGCGACATACCGCTGGGTGAAGCTCTGGTCGATGCCGAAGTTCTGGAGATTGACGAAGATCGCATAGACGAAGGTGACCCAGAACGTCTCATGCCCCCAATCCGAGAGGGTGAAACTGCCAAGCGAGAACTTGCCGGCCTGCCAGGCCTCATTGAAGCCCGCTCCCAAGTCGGGGATCATCCAGCCGAGCGTCGCGATGCAGAGAACCGTCCCGACGATCAGGATGAGCGACTGGATCGCGTCCGTCCACACGACGGCGGAAAGCCCGCCCATCATCGAATAGATCAGCGTCGCCACGCCCGTGACGATGATGATGGACGGAATGGAATAGCCCAGCACCGCGTTCATCAGCAACGCCAGCAGGAAGAGGATGACGCCCGACCGGGCCGACTGCATCACGAGGAAGCAGGCACTTGCGTAGAGACGCGCCCAGATGCCGAAGCGCTTTTCCAGGAACGAATAGGCCGAGACGCTCTCCGACTGGCGGTAGAACGGCACGAATCCGACCGCCGCAATGACGGCGGCAATCGGCACGGTCAGCGAAAGGACGTACGGATTCCAGTTGTCGAGGAACGCCTTGGCGGGCAGGCCGAGGAAGGCAATGGACGAGACATGCGTCGCGAAGATCGAAAGCGCGATCGTCCACGTCGGCAGCCGTCCGCCACCCGTCATGAACGCGGCCGAATCCCGTCCGCCCTTCCGGAAAAGGAAGCTGCAGCCGAAGAGCGTCGTCCCGACGAGATAGGCGAAGACGATGGTCCGGTCGACGGCGTTCATAGCGGGAGTTTGCGATAGTCGGCCATCAGCGTCTTCATGCCGGCCTTGACACGGGCGAGTTCCTTGCCGGCGAACGGCGCGAACGGCGTCGCGAGGGCATTCTTGACGAGCCCCATTTCCGCGAGCGCCGCCTTGACGCCCTTCAGGAAGCCGGACTGTCCTTGTCCGAGGCCGTAGAGCAGACAAGAGCTCATCGTCGTGAAGCGCTGGAGCTTCGCCACCTTCGCGACGTCGCCCGCTTTCGCGGCCTCGACCATCGCCTTGAAGGCGGCCGGCCAGAGGTTCGCGCCCGTGCAGACACCCCCGTCGGCGCCGAGGAGGACGGCTTCGCCCATCGCCTCGTCCGGGCCCATGAAGAGCGAAAACCTGTCCTTGAACGGCTCGAGCGCGATGCGGAACTTGTTGAAGAGCGCGATGATCGAGGACGAGTCCTTCATCGCGACGACGTTCCCGTGCGCGGCGAGCTTCGCGATTGTCGCCGGCTCGATGACGGTGTCGGTATGCGCGGGCATGTCGTAGACGACGACGGGGAGCGGCGAGCGGTCGGCCATCTCCGCGAACCAGCGGACGCATTCCGCCTGGGTCAGCTTGAAATAGTACGGAGGCGCCGCGACGACCGCCGCCGCGCCAGACGCCTTGCACTTCCTTGCGAAGGCGAGCGCGTCCTCGAAGTCCGTCTCCGTGATGCCGACGAGAACGGGGACACGCCCTTTCACGAGTCGGCAGGTCTCCTTCACGAGCGCCTCGCGGACCGCATAGGGGAGATGTGGGCCCTCGCCCGTCGTCCCAAGGAGGAAAATCCCGTCCACCCCGCCCTTCAGGAGGTGGTCAACCATGTTCTTCACGCCCGCCTTGTCCAGCTGACGCCGGTCGTCCAGCGGCGTCACCATCGGAGGAATGAGCCCCTCAAGCATCTTCTTGCCCATCGAAAGCCTTTCGCTATTCAATCTTGGTTCTTTTGGAGAATCATTTTCCGACGACCTTTCTGACGATGGGCAGAATCTCGTCGCGCCACAGTTCGTATCCGCCCTGCACCGGATGCAGGTTATCCGCCCCCATCAAGGCGGGATCCAACGTGCCGTCGGCACGGAAGAACTTCGCGTTGAAGTCGTGCCACAAGACCGTCTCGCCGTCCGCGAACGGCCGAATCAGCGCATTGACAGCCTGGTTCTGCCGGTTCCACCGGTCGTCCGGCGTTGCGCCGCGCGGAAAGATCGGCAGCAGCAGGATCTTCGCCTGCGGCTGCTTCTCGCGGATGACGTCAAGGATGCGACGGATGGACGATGCCACGTTCTCCGGCTTCGAGCCCGTGTTGTTCGTGCCGATCATCAGCATGACGAGCTTCGCCTTGTAGCCGTCCAGTTCGCCGTTCAGGCAGCGCCAGACGACGTGCGACGTGCCGTCGCCGCCGTAACCGAGATCGAGGACGGAATACGTCCGGCGGAGCTCGGCGAGCACCTTGCCGCCGCGGGACGCCGCCCCCTCGGCGTCCTTTTCCCAGTTGTGCGTAATTGAGTCGCCGACAAAAACGAGGTCGCACGACCCCTTCAGCGCGGCGATCTCGTCCTGCTTCAGCATCATCCGCTCACGCCACCAGGTCTCTCCGTTCTTGGAGATCGCCCGAGCCTCGGTCGGCAAGAGTTCCGCCCCCTCCGGGCCAACGGGCTGGAACTGCCCCGCGTAAAAGCGTTGGACGCCTTCCGAAATCGACAGCCGTTCGGCGACAGGCCGGCCGAAGGCGTTGATCACGCGCTCGGCGCCGTCCGTCGTCCGCCAGGAGCAACCGGGATCGGCCCACACGCTCGTCGTGCCATTGACCAGCTTCGGCAGTTCGCGGTTCAGCTCCCGACAGTCGGGATCGGCGGCCATGAGAACCGTCAGGCAATTCGGGAACCGCATCTCCAGAAACGCCAGGACTTTGGCGACGTCGGTCAGCGTCCGGGCCACGGAGCACGTGTCTTCGCGTCCCGTCTTCAGGACGATCGCCTTGGGCTGCCGTCCGTTCAGGCGTCCGCCCTTCAGGCGCTCGAAGAGGGCCGCCGTCGAACCCTGTCCCCCGAGCGTCGTCACCGCAAGGTCCGGGCGATCGCGCACGTAGCGTTCGAGAATGTGCCGGTTCGGCCACCAGCCGAACGTGGCGACGTCGCTGTCGCCGAGAAGAATGACCTCGTCGGCGGAAGTCGTCCGGGAGATGACGCGACGGGTGAACGAGCCCGGCGCCACAAGGTGTCCGGCGCGGATGTCGTCCTCCGTCACGCGGGACAGCAGCACGTAGCCGCCCTTCGCCCGCGCATAGTCATGGACGACGAAGACGGCGCCGTCTGCCGTCTGCGTGAAATCGGGATAGCTCACCGACTCGCGGGCGTCGAGAAGAAGCTTATGCGGCCAGGTGCGGCCGTCGTCGTCCGAAAGATACGCCGTCAGGCTCTTGCGGGGACGCCACATCACCGTCTTCACGTCTTCCGTGCCATCCGGCTCGTGGTTGATCATCAGCAGGCGTCCGCTTTTCAGCCGCCGAATCGCGAAACGCGAGTTCGGCCCGTAGATGCCGGAGCCCCGGCCACGTGACCAGGTGCGTCCGCCGTCGGCGCTCTCCGTCACCGCCACGCCGTCGTGGGCGCGCACGTACATCGCGATCGTCCCGTCCTTGCGTTCGACGAGCTGGTTTTCCTCAAAGCAGCGGTTCGGCACGTCGGCCGTGCCGAGAACCTGCCAGGTTCTGCCCTGATCGGACGAGACGACCATTGACGGTCCGCGCAGGCTCGCCAACGCGGGCAGGACGTACCATTCGTGGCCCTGCGGCGAACAGGGAACGCCGTTGAGGCGTCTGCAGTCCTCGTTGTGATGGTCGTAAAGGCCCATGGCATACGCCCAGGCGCCGTCTTTCAGGACGATCGGCTTCGTCCAGATCGAACCGACGGACACGCGGCGCGGCGTCTCCCAGTCAGGCGCGTCCGCATCCGGCGCGCGGCACACGCTCGCCCAGACGCCGAGTCGCCCGTCGCCCTTCCAGTGATCGACGCACGCCGTCTGCGTCCAGAACAGCCACAGCGCGCCGTCCGGCGCGCGCCAGAGGACGGGGTCGAAGTCGCGCACGTTCACATGCGGCGACTTGACGGTCGCCGTCTCGCGCCACGTCAGGCCCCTGTCGTCGGACTGGGCGACGACGAGATAGTTGTCGGCCGTCTCGCCCGTGCCGCCCCCATACCAAGCCGCCATCAGCCGCCCGTTCGACGTCGCCTCAATCGTCGGGATGCCCTGAAACCCGCGCGTCGTCGGCGCCCGCTCGGCCGACGCCGACGCGAAAACGGCAGGGCAGTCGGCGTTACGATAATCGGACGCAGAAAACGGCGAAACGGCAGCCGCAAACATCAATGCAATCATCGGGAATCAGCCTTCACTTGACCAGAAGAATCAACCCCGCCGGTCTGTACGCCGACAAGACGCCGTTCCGCAGTTTCAGGCGGACATCCGCACCCGGCGCCGGACTCGCGCAGTTCAGAACGAAATCATCGAGCGTCAATCCCGATGCCGCCGACAGGTCGACGAGGTCTCTCGACAGCCCGGAGAACGCCGGAACGGTCAGACTGATCGGCGCGTCCGCCGTGAATGTCCCCGTCAGGGACAACACGCTCGACGCACCTTCGAACATCAGGCTGCCGGGGAACGCAACCGTCTCGCCTGCCTTGGCGTTCAGGGCCGCGGCACCCGCCACCTGGATCGTCAGGCCCCTGTCAAAGTCCGTCCCGAAATCATACGTGACGTCCGTGATCCAGCAACCGCGTCCGGAGTCCAGCGCCCCCCGAAGGCCATCGGTGATGCAGAAGTAGGCCTCCTTTCCGCCCATGCGCTCATAGAGCGTCTTCGCGTCCGCGAAAACCGCCACGGACGTGTGTTCGCCGCTTTTCAGGGTGGCCGTCAGCGTCGTGAGGTCGTAGGCCAGCGTCAGCTCCACCTCGTTCGTCACGGACGGATCATCTGCGGAGAAGACGATCCCGTCTTCGGAAAACGGCGCATAGTCCTTGACGAAATCACCGCCCTGAACAGCACGAAACCTTGGCGCGAACTCGACGCTCTGGCCATTCACGACAAGTTTTTCCAAGCGCAAGTCGATTCCCATGCCCCAGGCCGTCGTCGCCGTGACGGTTCCGTCGATCGCCGTTGTCCGAAAGCCCATGTTCTCGACCGCCGGGTCTGAATCCCAATCACACGTTCCCTTGAACGACCTTCCCGTCGCCTCGTTATGGAACAGGAACGCAATGCCGCCGCAGAAGCTCGGAAAGGCGATCTTCGCCTTGACCGTAAACGGAACGGTCACGTCGACCTTCTCCGTGTGATGGAAGCCCGAATACTGGCGCGCGCCCGTGCGGCTATTGTCGACCGTCGCCCGGAAAGCCGCCTTCGCGTCGTCCCCATAAGTCGTGAACGAACTCTGTCCGTCGTTCGACTTCGTCCACTGTGCGCTCGTCTGCGTCATGTCGGGCTCGACGGGGTCGGCGCCCGAGGCGAAGGAAAAATCCCAGACACGCACGGAACCGCCCGGCGTGCGGCTTCCGGCGGTAAAGCCGAAGAGCCCGCTCGTTGCGCTCAGCGTCTCGGCGATGCTGCCGCACGCGAACGCCTTGCTGTAGGGACTCGCCTCATTCGGCGAGACGACCGTCAGGTACAGCTTTCCGGCGGCTGGCGCATATTCGACCGTCACGGAAAGATCGACATTGCAGAAGCCGGCATGCGACCAGCCCGCAAGGTCGATGCGCCACCAGTCCTTCTGCACGCCGTCCTGCACCCATCCGCCAGCTGAATTCATCGTGCCGCTTGCCATCATGGCGATGCCGACGGAGGGGGAGACGCCTGCCGCGCCGCAGGCAAAGTCCGTCGAGCTCGTGCCGACCGTGCCCGTGCCAGATTCGGCCTTCTGGACCATGAACGAAAGTCCGCAGAAATTCGACAGTTGGCACTTGAACGTTGCGCGGAACGGCTTGGTGACGGGGATTTCCACCGGCGACCAGGCGCTGACGGCCTTCGGGTCCTGCAAAGAGGAGCCGATCAGCTGCAGGACGCCGTTCTCAACCTTCGTCTCCGTCCCCTCGGCGCCGTTCAGCGCCAGGCCCACGAACCCCTTCATCGACGAGGCGCTCCGCGGGAAGACGACGGTCGATCCGCCTTCCAGCCGAAGCGTCGCCGGGCCGAGATCGCTGTCGACAGACAGCTCGGCGCCGTCGGCAACGGACAGGATTCCAGAGCCATAGGCCTTGCCTTCGCCCAAGACAGACGACGTCTTGAAGCCCGTTCCGGCGAACTGAACCGTCTCGTTCGGATGCGCAAACAGGTCGACCTGCTCGCTGGCCGACGTTATGACGATCGTCTCGGCTGCCGCCGAGAATGCACAGATCAGGAGTGTGCCCAGAGTCAATCGCGTTTTCATGATGCCTTATAGTATACCACACGCCGCCCCGAAAATGGCAAGCGATAATTCCATTGGACTATCTGTCGCCGTTACCAATAGTGGAACACGTACGGGTCGAAGCCGCGGATGCGGTTGTCGTAGAGGGAGACCTTCTCGAGCGCCTCGTCGCGCGGACGGTTTCCGGCGGATCTTGTGCGCTCGCGCTCAAGGAGCCCGTAGAACTCCTGTTGCTTTGTGCCGCCGCCGATCTTGAACGCCAGGACGTTCTTCCCCGCCTTGAGCTTGAGCGGCACCTCGATACCGGGATAGTTCATGCCCATCGGGACTTCCTTCACGACTTCGCCGTTGCACCAGATCTTCGCCCGCCAGTCGACGCCGAAGAGGAGGCTGGCCTCGCCCGCCGTCTCACGCACAACGTTGCAGATCGCCAGGTAGACGGGATGCCGCTGGTTCGGGAAATGTCGGCGGAAGTCAAAAAGCCCCTTCTCGTCCGCCCCCAAGGTCAGCCGCCATTCGGTCGTTCCGCCCTGCGGCAGATCAAAGACGATGTTCGGATTGTAGTCGCCGGCAATCGCCATCTCCTCGCCGGGGAAGACGTTGGTGACGACGAAGTCGGAATCGTCCCGCGCCTCGAACGGCCCGAGGATGTGCACGTCCGGAAGCGGCTCGTAGTTGAGCGCGCAGCTTCGATACAGGACGCGCCGGATGACCTCGTCGTCCGGTTCGGCGCCCTGTGCCGTCGCGACACGCGCAAAGAGGCGCTCGATGCGCGCGCGGCACATCTCGTACTGCTGCGCGTGTTTCTCGACCTTGTTGGCGGCGACCTCGGCGAGAAACGCATCCGCCTTCAGGTCGAAGGCGCCGTCTGCGGCGACGTCAGCCGTCAGGCCCGCCGGCCAGCGGAAGAGGGCCGGGGCCGCCACGAGCGACGAGGACGCATCCGCCGGCTCGGCCTTGTAGACCTTGCCGCGGGAGACGAGCGTCGCCTTCAGGCGCAACGCCGAGGGCAATTCCCTCTTCTCCGTCGGCGCGACCGGCTTCAGGAAGTCGTTGAAGACGGCTGCGGCGACGGCGGTCGCCGCCGGATCCGTCCCCACGCGGCTCTCAAGGTCAAGCGTGCAGAAGGTCAGCGCGCCCTTGCCCGCCCGGAAGCGCAGGACGGCCGCATAGTTCATGTCGAACTCGCCGTCGACGACCGGCGCGAAGCCGACGCGGGTCGGGATCTCCAGGACGCAACCCGCCACCGTGTGGCGGCGCGTCCAGCGCGGCCCGCGCTGCGAAGCGTGCCTCATGATCGGGCCATAGTCCTTCTTTCCGTATTTCGGCGCCCCGCGCCAATGCGCGAGCATGTCGTCCGTCACGAACCGATAGGCTGGATTCTGCCTCTCCCGCAGATAAAGCTCGCGGCTCATCGTGTCCTGCACCGCGAAGCCCATCGCCTGCCAGACTTCAGGCGCCTGAACGAGATAGAGGACCTTCAGTCCGTCCTTCAGCGTCTTCGGCGAAATGGCCAGGTCGACGGCGTCGTCGAGCGCATTGCGCCCGATGACGAGAGGGAGGGGCGAAGCCGAAGGCGACGAGGGGAACGCAAGGCTGTCGATCTTCTCGTAGGGAATGCCGAGGGCGTCCAGCACGGGGGCCGACTCGCCCTTCGGATCGAAAAGCGCCACCTTCGCCTGCGGCGCCGTCACCCGATACATCGGATGACGCCGATCCGGATAGACCTCGACCGCCTGCGAATCGAATGCCACAAGCGCGCCCTCGTCGACAAAGGAGATCTTCAGGACGTACGCCTCCTTGCGTTCGGCGTTCGGGGCCGTCAGCGAAAAGGGAACGAACGCGCGCTCGCCCTGCTTCAGGGAAGCGGCGAACCGCCCGGACGCCACCGTCGCGCGCGCACCGGACGGACGCTCCAGCGTCCACTCGACCCAGACGCGCTTGTCGCCGAAGCCATCCCAGATCAGGACGGCCTGCTTCTCGATCCGCTCGCCCGTCCAGTAGGCGTGCGTACGGTCGGCGAAGTCCGGTGCGCCGCCCAGGAAGCCGCAGAAGTCAAGATTGCCGAGACGGTGGATGTCGTAGCCCTCGTTCGCCCAGGACGGCTTGCGGAGAAGGTCCTCCTCGTCGCCCTTGATGCCGTAGCGTCCGTAGCCCATCGTCCCGGGCGGCGTCCCGTACGCCTCGTGCAGGTTGAAGTAGTCGTTGCCGCCATTGAAGCCGAAGGCGCGCCACCGGGTGTTCGTCCGCTTCGTCCAGATGCGCTGCATCTCCCAGAAAAGCGGCTGCTCCTGCATCGTCAGGTGTCCGAGGTCGCACCCATGCCCCCACGGATGCGCCTTGTCGGCGATCTCCAGCGCGTTCGTCAGCGCCGCAGGCGTCTCCTCCGCGTAGGCCCTGTCGCCGAAGATCTGCGCGAGGTGTTCCGTGCCGAGGAAGAGCCGCTGCCAGTACCAGTTGCCGTCATACGGCTGCCCGAACTCGGCCGAGTGCCACGGCCAGGTGCCCTTCTCCGCCCATTGGGAGAGCCATTCCTCGCGCTCCTGCAGCGGCGTGAAGTTGAGGTAGAGGTTGCCGCTCGCAAGGTCGCCGTTCGGGCCGTCCGCGTGCGAGTAGTAGAGGACGTTCGGATTGTACTCGCGGTTGACGCGACGCCACGTCTCGATGTCCGAGAAGCGCGGGCCCGAGGCCTCGTACTGGCCGAGCATCGTCGGGTCGTGCGACTTTGTGTCCGACAGGACCATCTGCGTCACGTATTCGGCGACGATGGACGGATGGTTGCGCGTCGCCCGCTGGAAGGTCTTCTGGTACTGGCGGTAAATCTCCTCCCGCCGCCTGTCCAGGTGGATGTCGAACCCGGAGATCGCCGGCCCGCCGCCGCAGGAGATGAAGCAGCCGACGCCCGCCTCGTCATAGTCGTCGAGCTGCTCGAAGAGCGTGTCCGTGAGCGTGCAGCCGTCGCTCTTGTGGTTGATCGTCACGACATTGTAGCCGACGTTCCGCAGGAACCGCGCGCCCCACTTCGATGCCGCATACGAGTAGCAGGTGCGGAAATGGACGGGATGCCCGTTCATGATAATCTGCCTACCGTCTCGCCAGACTTCCCGAAACCCGAACCGGACAGTTCGGGCGGTCGGCTCGTCCCGCGCTCCCATTCCGCTCCGGCGAGCGCAGGCGACCGCCGCCGTGTAGAGATACGGACGGCCGAGTTCCCAGGTGTTCGGATCGTCCCACGGAATCTCGAAGGCAAAGGCGTTCACACCCGCCTTCAGGGCAACGGCCCGCGCCGCCGACTTGACGACCGCCCCCACCTCGTCCCGGATCGCAACGGAGAGATCGCCGTCCGACGGGTCTTCCCCACACGTCACCTCGATTTCGACTCGCAGCCTCTTCTCCCGCCAGCTGGGGTTGCAGAAGACGTCCGTGATCCGCGTCCACGGCGTCACCGTCAGCTCCGGCGCGCGCGTCAGCCCCGGCGGATTGCGGTGATCCATGTCCGCCCAGAGGGTCTGCCCCTTGCGCGCCTCGGCGCCGAAGCGCGTCAGCATCCAGGCGAACTCGTTCTCCTCGCCATAGCGGACGGCCTCGGAGACGTCGATGTCGCCCGCCGGACGCAAGATCTCGCCGACCTTCTTGCCGTTGAGCTCCAGGACGAGATCCGCCTGCAGCAAGGCGTGCGGCACCGAAAACGCCACCCGCGAGCCTTTCCATTCGGCGGGGACGCGCTGCTTCACGCGGAACCAGGCGCTCGTCTGCGTGACCCTGTCGCCGCGCGCCCACAAGTGGCCGCGCCCCGGCAGGCGGACGGTCTCCTCGCCGGTGCGGAACCAGCGCCGCATCAGCTGCGCGATGATCCACTGCCCGCGCGCATTGGAATGGCAGCCGTCGCGCATGAACCAGCCGGGCACCTTGCCGGACGCATTGATGTACTCGCAGATCGGCTTCTGCATGTCAAAGTAGGCACAGTGCTCCTCTTCGGCGATCTTCGCGAGGGCCTGCCTGAACGGATCCCGGTCTGGGTTCAGCCGCAGCTCGTCCGCCACGACGCCCTTTGAAAAGATGGGCGAGATGACGAGAATCTCCTGCTCCGGATGTCTCGCGCGCACCTGGCGGATCACGTCGCGGACGACTTCCGGATTCTTGCCGTGCGAGATGCCGCCGATGACAAGCAGATCCATCGGATCGTACCTGAAGACGTACTCGTCGAGACGGTTCTCCTGACGGTACCAGGCGCAGCCCGTCCCCGAACGAGTTGAGCCGATCGCCTCCAGCCGGCAGCGCGGATTGTCCGCCTGCAGCAGCTTGTCGAAGTTCGAGGCCATCGTGTCCTGGATGAGCGAATCTCCCAAGACCACCATCTTGCAGGATCCGTCGCCCCGCAACTTGGCCATCGTCTTCTGGATGAAGCGGAAACGCCCCTGCGGCGGAACATATCCGACCGCTTCCGGCGACTCCTCGGCAACGGGATCTCCAGCAAGGAACCCATTCACCAGGAAGCCGCCGATTCGCGTGACGCCAGCATCGGTCTTCAGCGCAAAGCGGTGCGGTACGGACGGGTCGAGCCCCTCGGCCAGCAGCTGCGTCCGCATCGTCACGTTCGTCGCGTCGGCCTTCGGCGCCGACAGCGTGTGCCACGCACCGCCGTCAACCTGCCAACGGATATCCGCCGTCCCCGCCCCCACAACGTCAAGGAGGCCGACGGCCGTGGCATTGGTGACCGAAAAGGCGATCGCGGCGCCGGACTCCGAACACGTCAGCAGATGCCGAAACGGCGCAAGCGGCGACTTCTGCCCCGTCGTCCAGGGTCCCTTGCGGGCGATCCGCGCGTCTTCATATGCGATGATGCGACCGTACGGACGAGAATCGGGATACAGCGGCTCCAAAAGCGGATAGGGCGTCTTCCATCCGTCCTTGGATGGCGGTGCCGCATCAAGGATCTCCGCCATCGCGTCATGAGCCGTCTTCGTGTAGACAGCTGCGGCCTTGGCGTTCGGCGTGCCGTTCACGCCGGCGAAATAGTCCGCCTTCGCCGTGTCGCCGCGCGTCACCGACTCGGCTGCGGCACGGGCCAGATTGATTGAGGGGATGTTCCAGTGCGCGCAGACCTTCTCGCATTCTTCGATATAGCGCGGCGTACGGCCCGCGAGATAATCCTCCAGCATCTCCGGCGTCGCCGCATAGACGACGATGCGCGAGTGTTGGCGGCGGAAGTCGAGTATCTGACGCAGGATGGCATCGAGGTTCCGAGCCGCACGCTCCGGCTTGATCGCACGGTCGCCCAGCGCGAAATCCAAGACAACGAGGTGTCCGGACCAGATGAGATGTCCGTACACGGGCTGCCCCCAGACGAGCGCATAGCGGGCGAACTCCGAACCGCCGGGCAGCGTGTTTCGGATCTCGCGCGGCGCGATCTTGCCATACTTCTCGCGCGCCGCCGCGTTCATCGCCGCCGAATAGCGATCCCGGCCGTCCGGCATCGACAGCAGCTCGTTGCCGCAGTAGAAGACATACTGATAGCCGGGCCGATCCGTCCCGAAAAACCATTCCGAGTTTGGAATGCCGCCTCGGCAGTGCCAGAACTCGCCGGCCGTGGCGGCCGGCCCCACCAGGACAGCAGTTGCCAGCGCCAGCGAAAGACACGGTTTTCTCATGCTCACAGCTCCTTCTCCTCGATCGACTTCCTGTCAGACGGCTTGCTCTTGAGCCGCGCCGTCGTCAGCATGACGGTCTCGCGCCCGGGACAGCTGACGGTCGCCGTCACGCACTCGTCCGTCGCCGCACGCTGTCCCTTACAGACGAGCGGCAGGTCGACGACCTTGCGCGAATCCGGCTTGAGCGAGACTCGCCGGGCGGCAGGGCCTTCCAGTCCCGGCGTATACGTCAGCCTGACGTCGTAGACGGCCGACGTCGGCTCGGTGTTGTCCAGGACGAGCGTCAGCATCCGCCGCGAGCCCGCCTCCAGGGCGCTCTCCTTGACGTCGCCGTAGAACGTGCGGCCGGGCGGCGCGAAGAGCGCGCCGATCTTCGGGACATGCGGCGGGCGAACCTCCTCCAGCTCCTCGCGGACGACGAGCGAGGCGAACAGGATGCTGACCTGGTTCTCCAGATCCTCAAACGCGAGATCGTTCGACGCCCGAACGGGAATCCCGTCCAGAGGGAACTCGTGATAGGTGCAGAGAAAGACGCCCGGCTCACGCGGCGCATCGGCATAGCGAAGCTTGAGCGGGCGCCCGTTGAATCGAACCGTAAAGCCGCGCGAATACAGCAAGTCGGCGTCCACCACGCCGAGGCGCAGAAACGCCCGAGAGCGCTTCGGAAGGGCTTTCGGCCCCGGCACCGTCGTCTTCCAGGGCGCGAGAATCGTCTTGTCGCCCGTGTCCTGGCCGTAGAAGTCCCGCTGACAGACAGGCGCGCCCAGCGCCTGGGGACGGTCGAGCGAGCAGCCGAGGATGAGCATCTCGTCCGGTTCCAGCGCATACGCATCGGCAAGGGCCGCTGCCTGCCGCTCGTCAAAGGCGACGCGCGCCGTATCGCGGCAGTGAATCGAGCGGATCCGGACGCCTGTCACCGCCCCCGTGAGGCCCTTCAGCTGCGGCTCGAACGTCCGGCGCTGCGTCGTCGGATTGTAGACGGCGAGCGTGAGGAGCTGCGGACTCTTCAGCGCGGCAAAGGCCTTCAGCGTTCCGTCATGGTTGGCGACATGGAGATTCGTGCCGCGCAAGTCGCGCAGCTGCATGAAATGCTCGCCGAGCTCCGTCAGTTTCCACTTCCAGTTCCGGGGGTCGGTCTTGTCCGGCACCATCAGGTCGGAACACTGTCCGCGAAAGGCTCCCATGTGAACGGAGACGCCGTCCCACTTGTCGGGATTCTCCAGCAGCATGAACAGCTGCTGAACGAACCATTTCGAGCGCTCACCGGCGTGGTCGGACCACCAGGTGCAGTGGTTGTTCTCCGCGACCGTGCCGCGCGGACGGACGCCGCGCGCGTTCTCGGCCTCGTTCTGCAGCATGGAGAACCAGCTGAAATGGCTCATCGGCCCGATGTAGTACGCGTTGTAGACGAAGCGCGTCATCGGGTTCTTGACGTCGCGGACGACACGACTGCCCCACTGGCGATACCCTTCGCGCGTGAAGAAGTTCCCGGACGCGACGCACGGGCCGGATATCTTGAAGTCGGGAATCTCCTTCTCGGCAAAAGCCTCGAGGTTGTCATACTGGCGAATCCACGCCGACACGGCGTCATAGGTCGTCTCGAACCGTCCAGCCCAGTGTCCGTAATTCGGTTCGCACTCGAAAAAGAACCAGTTGTCACGCCCCTTGAGCGCCGGGTTGTTCGCGACAATGGCGTCCGTCTCCGCCTTCAGGAACCGGCAGGACTCGGCAGGAAAGTTCGCCGTGTCGACGGCGCTGCCGATCGTCATGTGGAAGGCGACGTGGTTCGTGATGCCGTAGCGCGTGACGGCTTTCATCGTGAAGTCCTGTCCGCCGCGGCTACGGGCGATCGCATTGGAGATCGAGACAAAGGCGTCGGGCAGGTCCAGCCAGGCCTTCCACATCGCGCGGCGCTCTGCGTCCGTCAGCCTCTTCGGGTCTTTCGCGTTTTCGGCCGGCCATTTCCGCGTGTAGGCAATCCAGTTCCCCATGAAATTGAGGAAGAGCCTGGCCCCATTCAGCTCAAGCGCCCGGATCTGCTCCGTCGGCGAGTCGCCTCCCTCGCCGTTGAAATTCGCGTTGAAGACGCCTTGGATCTCCGTGTAGCCGTTAAAGGACTGAGGACGGTCGGCATGGACGGACACGGTCGCCGCCAGCAAGAGCGCTGCAATCATCATTTCACCTCCGGAATCGTCGCCGTCATCTTCTTCTGGCTGCCGATGAGCCGCAAGTTGCAGGAGAGAAGCCCCTGCCAATACGGCCCAGAAAGACTCCATGTCCCGGACGTGTAACCTCGCGAGGGAGCCACGGGCCTGTCAAGCCGCAGACGATAGTGGTCGGCGTTGAAGGAAAGCGAAACCGTCAGGGGAAAGTCCGCAGGGTCCATCACGCCAAGGAACGCCGTCTCGCCGTAGTCCTCCCCCGGCTTCGCGTTCGGCACGCCGTTCTTCGCAGACAGCGTGACGTTGACGAGGCCGCCACGCGGGCGCGTGAAGCGCAGCATCACCGCCGCGCACGCGCCGGACATGCCGAAGTCATTGGAGAAGGCGTCGTTCCGTGCGGCATCGTAGCGCGTCACCTTCGGCCTGTGGAAGACGGCCAGTTCCGCGCGCCCTTCCTCGTCCAGATCGGACAGGGAGAAGGTAACCTTCCGCATCTGCCTGTCGCCCGTCGGCGGCAACGACAGCCCCGACAAGTCACGGACGAGCGCCGCCGTCGAGAACTGTCCCTCCTTGACCGTATCAAAGGAAAGCCTTCCCTCCGCCGTCTTCGTCACCCGGCCCGAAACGGCCACGAGCGGATGGAATCCGCCGCCGAGGAGATTTCCCGGACTTCCCGCCCACAGGGCCGCCGGAAGGGCCAGCGCCAAAGCCAATACAACGATGGAATGCGGTTTTTTCATGCCGCATATTATACCACACGAATGTCGACAAGAAATCCATGCGACAACCTGACAAGCCTCAGCCGCCGCCCTGCTGCCGCCGGAACGCCGTCGGAGACGTGCCGACATAACGGTGAAAGACGCGGGAGAAGGAAGCGACGTCCGGGAATCCGCAACTGCGGGCGACGGCAATTCCCCGCTCCTCCCTCTTCAGCATCGCCTTCGCCCGTTCGATCCGCTGGCGCAGAGAGTAGTCGTGCGGGGTCAGCCCCGTATGCTTCTTGAAAAGGTCGAAGAAACGCGCCCGGCTGTAGCCGATGTGTCGGACAAGGTCCTCAAGGTCGAGTCCCTCGTGCGCGTGTTCGCGTATGTAGCGGACGGCCTCGGTGATCTCAAACGGCTGAAGGCCCGCCTTCTCCGAATCCCTTGCCCGCGCGACGCTCGCGAGAATCGAACAGCAGGCGATGCGGACGACGCCCCATTCCCACGACGCGACGGACTTCCAGTCCCGCACGACGAATTCGGACAGGTTTCGGAACTGGCGGTGCGCCTCCTGGGGGCAGGCAAACGCAAGGCATCGCCTCGCCAGCAACCGCGCGTAGAGTTCGCGAAAATCAGCGGACGTAAAGACGCCGAAACGGTGCCGCCGCACATTCTGCGGACGGATTGCCAGACCGAGCCGACGTCCTGGCGCATCGATCGAATCCTGGAGGCGGTGCCGCATGCCGGCGGGCACGACCAGGCACATGCCCGCGCAAAGCGTCGTGGGCTCGCGGCGTTCCAGCTCATAGACGTGTTTGCCCTTGAGACAGCAGATCAGCTCCGTGTAGTCGTGCGTGTGCCATTCCGTGCGGACGGCCCTGTCGGTCTCCAGACACGTCACGCGCCGGATCCAGTCCAGCCCGATGAGATCGCCCGGAAGAACAATCGTTGGATTTGTCGCTTTCATTTCGCATCCGAGGGTCCTGACAGCCATTGGTGGAGTAAGAATCTCCGAACCTTGAAAGACCCCCTTTCAACTGGTGCGCAATTTACCAAAAAACCGCCTTCACGTCAATCAGGGGAGCCCCCACAAACAGGTTGTAAATACAACGGACATCGTACGCGCCAAATGCTATCATGCGCACCATCAGGGAGCGGTGCGTCTGCGCCACGGGGGCCCGGACGCGAAACCGCTTCCGCCAGCAAACGGAAAGGTAGGTGCCTCATGGACAACAACACAAGCAACGCCATGTTCTGCCGTCAATGCCAGGAGACGTTCGGGAACACGGGCTGCACGCGCGTCGGCGTGTGCGGAAAGCGTCCCGCGACGGCGGGCCTCATGGACACGCTCGTCGCCGGGCTCGAAGAGCTGGCGTCCGCGCAGGAGCCGACGCGTGCGCGCGGCCGCTTCGTGACCGAGGCGCTCTTCCTGACGCTGACGAACGCGAACTTCGACGATGCGCGCCTCCGGGCGGCCATCGCCGCCTGCGAACGCGACCTCGGACATCCGATCGGACGCACCCTCCCGCGCGCCTTCTCGGACATCGACGCCGACGTGCGCAGCCTCAAGGAGCTGACGCTCTTCGGCCTAAAGGGCGTCGCGGCCTATGCGCACCACGCAGCCGTGCTCGGACAGGAGGACGACGCAGTCTACGCCTTCGTCTTCCGCGCGCTGCGGGCGATGGGCGAGGGGAAGACGGCGGACGCGCTGACGGCGCTCGCGCTCGACTGCGGCAAGACGGCCGTGCGGGCGATGGCCCTGCTCGACACGGGCAACACGGCGGCCTACGGGAAGCCGACGGTCACGACCGTGAGCCTCGGCGTCGGCACGCGCCCCGGCATCCTCGTCTCCGGCCACGACCTGCGCGACCTCGCGGAACTGCTGGAGCAGACGAAGGACAGCGAGATCGACGTGTACACGCACGGCGAGATGCTGCCGGCCCACGCCTACCCGGAACTTCGCAAGCATCCGCACCTGAAAGGCAACTACGGCGACGCCTGGCATCGCCAGCAGAAGGACTTCGCGGCGTTCAACGGCGCGATCCTCATGACGACGAACTGCATCGTGCCCGTCCTCGACGCCTACCGCGACCGGATCTTCACGACGGGCGTCGCCGGGTATCCGGGCGTGCCGCACATTGCCGACCGCGCAGGCGGAAAGCCGAAGGACTTCTCGGACGTCATCGCGCGCGCCAAGGCGTGTCCGCCCCCGACACCGCTGGAGGACGGCTCAGTGACGGGCGGCTTCGCGCACGACCAGGTGCTCGCGCTCAAGGACAAGGTGATCGCCGCCGTGAAGGCCGGCAAGATTCGCAAGTTCGTCGTGATGGCCGGATGCGACGGCCGCCACGCGACGCGCGACTACTACACGCGCGTGGCGGAGGCCCTGCCGCCCGACACGGTCATCCTGACGGCGGGCTGCGCGAAGTACCGCTACATCAAGCGCGTGAAAGGCGACATCGACGGCATTCCGCGCGTGCTGGACGCCGGACAGTGCAACGACTCCTATTCGCTGGCGCTGATTGCGCTCGCGCTCAAGGAGGCGTTCGGGCTCGACGACGTCAACAGCCTGCCGCTCGCGTTCGACATCGCCTGGTACGAGCAGAAGGCCGTCGCGGTGCTGCTGGCGCTCCTGTCGCTCGGCTTCCGCAACATCCGGCTCGGCCCGACGCATCCGGCGTTCCTCTCGCCGGGCGTGGCGAAGGCGCTGGTCGAGCACTTCGGCCTCGCGGCCATCGGCACGCCCGAAGACGACGTGCGGGCGATCCTGGCCTGACACGCCGTCTCACCGCCCGAACCGCCCGTCACCGCCGGCGGGCGGCGGGGGCCTTGCCCGTCAGCAGCTTGGAGATGCCGACGAGCGTGCAGGTGAAGATCAGCATGAGCGTCGAGAGCGCGAAGACGCTCGGCAGGTTGCGCGAGTGCTTCGTCATCGAGCTGACGTACGTCGGGAAGGTGTTCGTGCCCGCGCCGTTCACGAACGACGTGATGACGACGTCGTCGATCGAGAGCGTGAACGCGAGCAGCCCGCCCGCGATGATGCCCGGCAGCAGGATCGGCAGCTCGACCTTGAAGAACGTGTACCACGGGCCCGCGCCGAGGTCATACGCCGCCTCGACGATGCGGTCGTCGAAGTCCTGCAGGCGCGCCAGCACCGTCATGACGACATACGAGACGCAGAACGTCACGTGCGCGACCAGGATCGTCCAGAACCCGCAGTCGACCTTCGCCGCGACGAAGAGCATCAGGAGCGAGATGCCGATCAGGATGTCCGGCATGACGAGCGGCGTGTAGACGAGCGCGTGATGGATCGTCTGGAGGCGTCCCTTCCAGCGGTGCAGCGCGAGCGCGGCCGTCGTGCCGAGGACGCTGGAGACGAGCGTCGCGAGCCCCGCGATGGTGAGCGAGAGCCAGAAGCTCTGCAGCAGCGACTTCACCGCGTAGCTGCCCGCGAAGATCTGCTCGTACCACTTCGCCGTCAGCCCGAGGAAGTTGCCGCGCGCGTCGAAGAAGCTCATCGTCGTGCCGTTCGGGACGAACCCGTAGACGACGACGAGCACGATCGGCACGTAGAGGAACGCAAGCACGAAGCCGAGGACAGCGACGGAAAAGAGCGAGCGCTTCATCGGCCGCCTCCCGAGACCATGAGCCGCGCCGTCTGCGCGTCGAGACGCTTGCGGTCGCGCGCGTCCTGCCGCTTCTTCCACCACATCGCGAGCGCGAGCGGCACGAGCACCGAGACGGCCATCAGCGTCGCGAGTGCGCTCGCGTGCGGGATGTTGCGGTTCTGGATCGCGCGCATGAAGATCTTGTTGCCGATCAGCACGCAGTTCGTGCCGCCGAGCATCTGCGGGATCACGTAGGAGCCGATCGCCGGGATGAAGACCATCAGGATCGCCGAGACGACGCCCTGCCGCACGCCGGGGATGAAGATCTTGCGGAAGGCGTAGAAGTTCTTCGCGCCGAGGTCGCGCGCCGCCTCCAGGAGCGCGAAGTCGAACTTCTCCGCCGCCGAGTAGATCGGCATGATGGCGAACGGCAGGAAGGAGTAGACCGAGACGAGCACGACCGCCGCCTCGGAGTCGAGGATCGTCGAACTCGCGGGGTCGACGTGCCCGGCGGACGCGAAGCCGATCCAGACGAGGGCGTGCTGGACGAAGCCGGGCAGCCAGTCGAAGAGCCATTCGCGCGTCTGGAGCCAGACGAGGTAGCAGGCCTGCAGCCAGCCGTCCGGGTGGAGCATCGTCTTCCACGCGAAGACGCGCACGACGAAGCTCGTCCAGAACGGCAGCATGATCGACCCGGCGACGATCGCGCGCCACTTCGCGTTCATGCGGGCGATCGCGTAGGCGCACGGCAGCGCAAGGACGATCGACCAGACCGTGATCTCGAAGGAAATGCGCAGCGTGTTCCAGACGATGGCCGGGTAGTCCGGGTCGACGAGCTCGCGCCACGTCGACATCGACCAGTCGCCGACGCCGCCAGAGGCGTCATGGCCGTGGAACGTGAACGCCAGCACGATCACCGCCGGCACCGCGAAGAACAGCGCGAGCCACAGGAGGCTCGGCGCGGTCACGAGCCATTCGGCCTTCCTCGACCGCAATGGATTCCCCATCTTCTTTCCCTCCACCTTGTCGTCCACCTCGTATCTTTCTCCCTCTTCCTTCTTCCTCTTTCCTTTTTCCCTCTTCCTTCTTCCTTTTCCCTTACACCTCCACCATGTACCCGTCGTCCGGGTGCCACCAGACGAAGACCTCGTCGTTCCACGTGATCGGCTCCTGGTCGAGGAGGAAGCGCGAGTGCGGCTTCAGCGCCGAAATCCTGAGCTGGCTCGACTTGAGCCAGTACTTCGTGTAGACGCCCTGATAGACGATGTCCTTGACGACGGACGGGAAGACGTTGATCGACGCGCCCTTCTCCGGCGTCGGCGGCGCGAGGGTGACGCGGATCTTCTCCGGCCGAACGGACAGGTCGACGCGCTGGCCGACGGCGAGCTTCTTGTCGTTGTACGCCTTGATCTGCGGGAAGCCCTCGACCTGGATGTAGCAGTAGTCGCCCTCGACCGAGACGATCTCGCCGGAGAAGAAGTTCGTGTCGCCGATGAACGACGCGACGAACCGCGTCGCCGGCGCCTCGTAGATCTGCGCCGGGCCCGCGAGCTGCTCGACCGTCCCCTTGTTGATGACGGCGATGCGGTCGGAAAGCGACATCGCCTCGCCCTGATCGTGCGTGACGTAAAGGAACGTGATGCCGACCTGGTCGTGGATCGTGTCGAGTTCGAGCAGCATGTGCTGGCGGAGCTTCAAGTCGAGCGCCGCGAGCGGTTCGTCGAGGAGCAGCACCTGCGGACGATCCACGAGGGCGCGGGCGATGGCGACGCGCTGCTTCTGGCCGCCCGAGAGCTGGTTCGGGTATTTCCAAGCCTGGTCGGCGAGCTGGATCATCTCCAGAATCCCGTCCACCCGCTCCTCGATCTCGTCCTTCGGCGTCTTCGCGAGCGTGAGCGAAAACGCGATGTTGTCCCAGACCGTCATCGTCGGGAAGAGCGCGTAGTTCTGGAAGACGGTGTGGACGCGCCGCTGGTTCGGCGGCAAGTCCGTGATGTCGCGCCCTTCGAGGTAGATGCGCCCCGAATCGGGGCGCTCGAAGCCGCCCAGCATGCGCAGAAGCGTCGTCTTGCCGCACCCGGAGGGGCCCAGGAGCGAGAAGAACTCGCCCCTCTTCACCGTCAGCGAAACGTCATTGACCGCCGTCAACGCGCCAAAACGCTTCGTCACATGGTCGAACACGAGGAAGTCGTCTTTCATGGACGCGCATTATACCATAAACCGCAGGGCCAAAACGGCGCAAACCGCAAAGAAATCGCAACGCCGAAAAAGAAGACGGGCGGCGCCGCCCTGGCACCGCCCGCTTCGCTTCACCCACCGAATCGGCCATCTTATTTCTTGACGAGCTTGCGCACCGCCTTGTGCGAGCAGAACGTGCGCTCCGTGTAGAGCTTCGCGCGCCAGCCGTTGCCCTTCTTCACCACCTTGATCGCCTGGATCCAGGGGCTGCAGAACGGGAAGAGCTTCTCGACGCGCACGCCGTAGCTGTCGCGCGACACCGTGAAGTTGCCAGATGCGTTCTTGCGACCGTTGTCGACCGCGAGAACCTTGCCCTCGAAGTCCTGAATGCGGAACTTGTCGCCTTCCTTGATCTTAATCGAGACGCGGACGATGTCGCCCGCCTTGAACTCGGGGTAGTTCTTCTCCGCAAGGCCGGCGGTCTGCTCGGCGTTGATCTTGTCAATCAGCTTGATGCCCATGATCTACCTCCTTAGGCCTTCGCTTCCGACTTGGCCGGAGCTTTCGCCTTGGTCGCGTGGTGCGGCTTCAGATTGGGGTTCTTGGCGCGACGGATGAGCGAGGCGACCGTGGTCGAGGGCTTGGCGCCCTTCGAGAGCCAGTAGTCGACGCGCGCGAGGTCGAGCTTGAAGTTGTTCTCCTTGATCTGGGTGTCGTACCAGCCCAGGATCTCAAGGAACTTGCCGTCGCGGGGCGAACGCTCGTCAGCCGCGACAATGCGATAGGTCGCGTGGTTCGTGCAGCCCGTGCGACGCATTCTGATCTTGACCATGTGTTGCTTTCTTCCTTCTTCTCGGTGATGAAATTGGCGCGTAGTATACCAAACGCGCCGCGCGCGCGCAAGGGGTAATCAGATAAGCGCAGGAATTTCTCCGATTCCGCCCCTTCACGGGGCCAGTTCCGCTCGCAGGAGGCGCCGCGCCGCGCCCGGCCCTTCCAAGAGACGCCTGAAATAGCCCTCGATCCTGTCGGCGAGCGGCGTCTGCGTGTAGTCGACATGGAAGAGCGAGGCGTTCGCGAGCAGCGGACGCAGCTCGCCTCGGTACGACGCAGGGTCGTTCCAGACAATGCCCTTGAGCTTCGCCTGAAATTCCTCCTTCAGAGGATCGGGCGACACGTCAATCGGCCGGCCCTCGTCGTCGACGGCGAGCAGGTAGCGGAACCAGCCCGCGAGCGCGAGCGGAATCGCGACGAGCGCGTCGAGGCCCTTGCCGGCGGCGAGGTAGCTCTTGACCGTCTCGCCGAAACGGATGCCGACCTTCTGCGACGTGTCCGTCGCGATGCGACGCGGATCGTCCGGCATGAACGGGTTCGGCAAGCGCGCGTTGACGACCTCGTCGATGAACGCCTTCGGGGAGATGATCTTCGGGTCGACGACGACCGGCAGCCCCTCGACGTAGCCGAGGCGCTTCACGAGCCGCACGATGTCCGAGTCCTTCATCTCCTCGCAGATGAGCGTGTAGCCGAGGAGGCACCCGTACATCGACATCGCCGTGTGCAGCGGGTTGAGGCACGTCGTCACCTTCATCTTCTCGGTCATGTTCACCGTCGCGCGGTCGCAGAAGTAGACGTCCGCCCGCTCAAGCGGCGGACGCCCGTTCGGGAAGCGGTCCTCAATGACGAGGTACTGCGGCTTCTCGGCGTTCACGAACGGCGCAATGAACGTCTTCTTGTCCGTGACGATCGGCGCCATCCCCTCGATGCCGTCGTCCATCAGCGTCTTCTCGACCAGCGGATGCGGACGCGGCGTGATCTTGTCGATCATCGACCACGGGAAGGACACCTTCGACTCGTCCTCCAGATACGCGAGAAACCCGCCATCCGCGAACCCGTCCCAGTGCCAGGCCCGCGCAATCTCAATCACGGCGTTCCGCAGCTTCTCGCCGTTGTGCGAGCAGTTGTCCATCGAGACGACCGCGAGCGGCAGCTGCCCGGCTTCGTAGCGTTTCAGGAGGAGCGCGCAGACGATCGACATCGCGTGGCGCGCGGCGCTGGGCCCCTCCTTCATGTCCGCCTCGACGACCGGCAGAAGCGCGCCGTCCGGCTTTCGGAGCGCGTAGCCCTTCTCGGTGATCGTGAACGAGACCATCTTCAGCGACGGCGCGCGGAAGACCTCCTCCAGACGCGCTTTCGCGGCCGCGTCGGCGAAGTTCGCCTTCACGCCCTCGGCGACGCCGGCGAGGACTTCGCGCGTCGTCGTGCCGTCGGGGTTGAGGAGCACGTTCAGCGTGAGGTTGTCGTGCGGCGCGTAGATCCGGTCGATGACCTCGTAGTCGAACGTGTCGCAGGCGATGATGCCCGTCTGCGCGAGCCCCGCGTTCAGGAGGCGCTGGCTGAGCGAGCCGATGAAGCCGCGAAAGATGTTGCCCGCGCCGAAGTGCACCCACTCGGGCGCCCGTCGCGTCTGCGCGCGCATCGCGGCGATGTCGAACGTCGGCAGCGCCACATGGGCAGCCGCCCAGGCGGCCGCCTCGTTTTGGATTGAATCAAGATTCAGTCTCATCTCGTTTTCCTCCTTGTCGTTCAAGTCGCCCTGTGCGCTTCCGCCGTTCGGCATCTCCGCGACTGCGCGTGCGTCAGTCCTTGACGGCCACGAGCCTGCCGCCCTTCGCGGCCGAGGCGTGGCACGCCGCGCAGAGCGCGAGGTTGTGGATCGCGTCATCCGCGTTGAGCGGCTGGCCCTCCAGCACGCTCTTCGCGTGGCCCTCGATCAGCGCCTGGTAGATGTTCTGGATCCGCGCCGGGCGCACCGGCAGGATCTTCTTGCCGTCGTCGATCTCCAGCCGCTGCATGACCGGCTCGTCCGCATACCCGGAGAGCTGGAACATCGTGCCGTAGCCGCGCATCGCCGCCTTGTCGCCGTAGATCTCGTAGCCGAGGTTCGTGAGCGTCCCCGCGAGGCCGCCGCGCGGCTCGCTGAACGCGCAGTTCACCGAGCCCTGCGTGCCGTCCGCGAAGAAGAACTTCACGTAGGCGCCGTCCTCGGCCTTGATCTTCATCACCTTGGGGTAGTACACCGCGCCGAGCTTCGCGATCCGCTTGCCGAACATGAACTCGGCGACGTAGAAGCAGTGGCTCGCGACGTCCCCGATCGGGCCGCCCATCTCGGCGACGTTGTTGCAGCGCCACGTCGCGGCCTCGGCCGGATCGTAGCCGTAGGCGAACTCCATGTGGTAGCAGCAGTCGTTGACCTTGCCGAGCTTGCCGGCGGCCATCGCCGCCTTGCCCGCGACGTTCCAGGCGTTGTTGACCATCATGTGGTCGACCGTGAGCGAGAGCTTCTTCGCCTTCGCGAGACGGTTGAGTTTCTTCGCGTCCGCGACCGACGTCGCGATCGGCTTCTCGACGATCACGTGCTTGCCGGCCTTGAGGCACTGGAGCGCGAGCGGCACGTGGCTGCGATTGTTCGTCGCGATGTAGACGCCGTCCACCGTCGCGTCGGCGAGCACCTCGTCGAGGTTCGCGTACCACTTCAGGCCCAGCGCCTCTGCCGCCGCCTGACGCGCCGGATTCAGGTCCGTCGCGCCGACGAGCTCGGCGTACTTGAGCGGGCGGAAGCGCTTGCGGTCGCAGGCGTAGCCTTCCTTCGCGACGCGGTTCTCGGCGATGCCGCCGAAGCCGACGAGGACGTATGTGACTTTCTTCATGTTCTGAGTCTTCCTTTCATGTTGTCGTTACCTGTAAAGCCCTTCCTGAAGCCTGAGCTGCCCGGCGATGAGGTCGTCGGCGACGGACGGGCCGAACGGCGAGGTCGCCGACTCGTAGCCGCCCTGCGCGTAGCTGTCGGAGAACGGGAAGTAGCCGCGGCTGCCGTTCGTGAGGCACGCGAAGAGCGTCATGCGGAACGGCGTCTTCCCCTTCAGCGCGACGCCGATGTCGTTGAACGGCTCGCCGGGGAACCCGCCGAACGAGACGGACTTCCCGATCGACACGCCCCAGATCGGCAGATAGTGGAAGTCGTCATGCGTCGACATGCGGATGATGCGGCCCGCGCGCGCGACCTCGGTCGTGAGCTCCATGCCCGTCCAGCCGTACTTGCGCGTGTCGTAGTCCCGCTCCGTCGCGACGACGCCCTCCTTCACGCTCCGCTCGTGCAGCTCCCAGACGTCCTTCGCCCACGCGAGATCCTTCTTCGGGTCGACGTCGTTCTTCTGCGCGGGCACCTTGACCTGCGCCACGGCGAAGCGCACCTCGCCGGCCTCGACGGCCTCGCACTTGAGCCAGACCCGGAGCGCGGCGGCCGCGAGCACGTTCGCCATGTGCTTCGCGTGGACGTAGCCGCGATCCACCGCGTCGAAGTCGCGCGTAAGCCCGTTGAGCTCACCCGGCTTCGGCAGCACGTTGCAGTGGTTGACGTCGCCCTGCGTGCCGTTGAGGACGAGGCACAGCGCGTCGCCGAACGTCGCCGCCTCGAAGACCGCGCGCGTCAGGCCCGGCCAGTCCGCCGTGACCGTCGTGCCGCCCACGACGTCGGGATGCGTCTGGAAGTTGACGATGGCGATCGGCTTGCCGCCCGTGCGGTCGATGCGCACGACCTGCACCTCGTCGTCCGCCGTGCCGACGGGCCTCACGATGTCGGGGTTGTTCGTCCCGGGATTCGTCCGCACCTTGCCGTCCCGCATGAGATAGCGGCGCCCGAACGAGATGCGCTCGGCGCGCGAGCGGCCGATGGCGAGCGTCGCGGGCTTCAGGTCGCGGATCGCGGCGACGGCCGCGTCGGCCGCGCGCGTCACGCAGAAGTCGAGATAGAGCCGGTCCGTCTCGTTGAACCTGGCCCCTTCGGGCCCGCCGACGGACGCATTCGACCCGTGGCTCGCATTGAACGAGAGCTGCCCGCCGTCATGCGTGTGCGAGGCGTGCAGCAGGATGGCGTCGCGCTTCACGCCCGTCGCCTTCACGATGGCGTCGCGCATCAGGTCGGCCGTCGCGTCGCTCAGCGCCTCCGTGTCGAACTGCGCGACGAGCGCGGTCTCCTGGCCGTCCGAAAAGGCGACCATGTTGATCTGCAGCGGATCGAGAATCTCGGTCGCGCGGCGGTCCTGGTAGTAGCCCGGCATGTACGTGCCGAGCGGCGGGGTGATGTCCTCCCGCGCGAAGCCGGCCTTGAAATCGGCCGTCGCGGCCGAAGCCGCGACGGCGATCAGGACGGAAGCGACAGTCAGCAGTCTCTTCACGTGTGCTCCTTGAACGTTCGGTTTCCCTTACTTCATCATCGCGTCCGCGACCTTCTTGAACGCCGCGATGTCCGCCTTGATGTGGGCGAGCGTGTACGTCGGGTGCGTCCAGAACGAGATCGTCGCGTCGGCCATCGAGTGCGCCACGGAGCAGTTGAACTTCGTGTAGTCGATCTTGCGGTGGTTCGGGTCCTTGAACGGATAGTCCGCCGTGCCGAAGCCCTTCTGCTTCGCGAACGCCTCCTCCTTGTACATCTCGGGCCACAGCACCGAATACGCGCACGCGCCTTCGGCCTGGACGGCGGCGATGAACTCCTTCATCGTGCACTTCAGCTTCGAGGTGTCGAGGACGAACGGGACGAGCCAGAACGAGTTCTGGCGCTCCTCCGTGTCGACCGGCGCGTGCTTCACGAGCGGATGGCCCGCGAGGCCCTTCAGGAGCGCCTTGCCGAGCTTCTTGCGCTGCGGCAGGTTCCACTTGTCGAAGCGCTCGAGCTCGCCGAGGCCGATCACGCTCTGGATCTCCGTCATGCGGAAGTTGTAGCCGACGCGACGGTGGATGTAGAGCTGCTTGCCTTCCATCTGCAGGAGGTTGAGCTTCGCCTTGACGTCATAGCCGTGGTCGCGCACGGAACGGATCTCCCACGCGAGGTCGTCGTCGTTGCAGCACACCATGCCGCCCTCGCCGCCCGTCGTGAAGTGCTTGGACTGGCAGAACGAGAAGCAGCCGACCGTGCCGATCGTGCCGGCCTTCTTGCCCTTGTAGACGCCGCCGAAGCACTGCGCGCAGTCCTCGATCACGTAGAGCTTGTGCTTCTTCGCGATCTTCATGATCGGGTCCATGTCGGCCACCATGCCGTAGAGGTGCACGACGACGATCGCCTTCGTGCGCTTGGTGATCGCGGCCTCGATCTTCTTCGGGTCCAGCAGGTGGTCCGTGCCGACGTCGACGAAGACGGGCAGCGCCCCGGCCTGCAGCGCGCAGAAGGACGACGCGATGAACGAGTAGGACGTGCAGATGACCTCGTCGCCCGAGCCGACGCCGAGCGCGGTGAGCGCGACGTGCAGCGCGGCCGTGCCGTTGGAGACGGAGATCGCGTTCTTGACGCCGAGCCATTTCGCCCATTCCGCCTCGAACTTCATTCCGACCGGGCCCGTCCAGTAGTTGACCTTCCCCGAATGGAGGATGTCGAGGACGCGCTTGTCCGTCTTGGGGTTGAACTGAGGCCAGGCGGGGAAACCCTTCGTCCAGACCTTCTTGCCGCCGTTGATCGCGAGCGTCGCCGCCGCGTCAGCGCATTTCTTCCTGCATGAGCATGTTGCCATGTTCTTGTTTACTCCTGTGTTGTTGTTGACGTGATTCGACGTCGTGCCTCAGAGCAGGCGTTCAAAACGCCCCTCCCGTGCTTCCTGACGCAGAAGTTATGAAGTGAAGTATACCCAATCGCCGCCGAAAATGCAAGCGCGCCAGCTCATTGCAGAGGTCGGCTACATGGAGTTTTTAGATGGCCGTCCGGTTCTTGCCTTTTTCGGTCGACGCATTCACCGAGTTTCCGCTTGCCCTGCCA
>CAKTZA010000018.1 GCA_934635045.1 uncultured Kiritimatiellota bacterium
TCAGGGCGCATTTGTCAACCGGGGGAGGTTTCGCCGGTAAACATTAACCCGACCTCACCTATCTAAAATCCCCCTGCCGCTTTGGTAATTACTAAAGCGGAATTGCCTCCGCTTTGGTAAACGGAAGATCCTTTCTATTGTTCCGCGCGCTTCTTCTCGGCCTCGAACGCGCGGAAGCGCGCGGCAAACGCCGCCGTCGCCTTTTCGAGCGCGGCCTCGGAGTCGACCCCCTGCGCGGCGATCGACTTCACGACGCGCAGCAGGAACTCGCCGGGATCGCCCTCGATCGCGACGGGCTTCAGGTCTTCTTCGTAGCCGATGCGCTTGGCCTTCTCCATCGTGCGCCGCGCCTTCAGCAGGGCCGGCAGGGTCGGCGGCACGCCGTCGAGCGCCGAATGCCGCGCCTCCTTCTTGTGCTCCTGCTGCTTGATGCGCTCCCAGTTCTTCAGCACGGTCGCCGGGTCATTCGCGACGACGTTGCCGAAGACGTGCGGGTGGCGGTGGACGAGCTTGTCGGCAATCGCGTTCGCCACGTCGTCAAAGGTGAAGTCACCCGCCTGTTCGGCCATGACCGACTGGAACATGACCTGAAGGAGGACGTCGCCCAGCTCCTCGATGTGGTTCGCCTTGTCCTCCGGCCTGTCCATCGCCGCGAGCAGTTCGTACGTTTCCTCCAGCACACAGGGCTTGAGGGTTTCCAGCGTCTGGACGCGATCCCACGGGCAGCCCTTTTCGGGATCCCGAAGCCGCGTCATGATCTCATGCAACCGTTCGATTCCGTTCATGCGCGCAATTATACCAAATCACGCCTCTCCCGGCTTTCGGTGCGGATGCCGACCAGCGACCGTCACCAGCTGCCGAGATCCTGCAGGCGCACCGCGCCCGCGACGGGCTTGAAACCCGTCAGGCCATAGCGCGCGCGGTTGACGCCCACCGTCACGGCCCGTACCTTGTAGGGCGGAACCGGCGCCGATTTGTCGCCGGACATCGTGTACCAGTTCGTGCCGTCGATGCCCAGCGCGACATACCGCCAGCCGGCGAAATCGACGCAGAGCCGCCCTTCGACGTCCAGGCTCTCGTAGGCCGTGTTGCCGTAGTCGAACGTGCGGAAGACGCGCCCCTTGGCGTCCTCGATCTCGAACCGAACCTGTCCGCCATTCCCGTCGCCCTTCACCCACAGGCCAACGCCTTTCGCGGCGCCAGGCAGCGCCACCGGCTTGCGGAAGGTCAGCGTCGTGTACTCCGTCAGGAACGCGCACGGCGCATTTGTCCCAGCCGCGTTGAGCCGCACGTCGATGCAGTCGCCGCGCGTCCTGTCCGCGACCTTCGTCACGCGGAAGGCGCCGGGTACCAGCACCGGCAGCCGATTCCACTTCGGCGACCGAAACGCCTCGGACGGCGAAACGACGACCGCGCGGGCATCGTCCAGCTTCGCCGCGACCGTCGCCGTCCGTGCGACAGCCTCGGCCGCCGGGTCGCTGACGTCGCGCACTTCGACGCGCGAAAGCCGCCGCGCCGAGACATGGTACACGGGAATCTCGCCGCCCGTCCGTTCCGTGCCGTCGTCGAGCCGGACGACAAACCGCCCGCGCCGCGCCCAAAACGCCGCCGCAAAGCGTCCGTCCGCGCGCCGGAACGAGACGGCCAACACCGACGGATCGCCCGTCTCGATTTCCTGCGGCTCGGTCGCGCCGTCCAGCGCCGCCGTCAACTGCGCAACGGCGACATACGATTGTTTCGGATAGCAGGTTGGCGCACGATGACACAGGCCGCCGGTCCCCCAGTGCGAGTCGTAGTAACCGCTGTGGCAGTCGGCGATGCCGCCGAGCATCGTCAGCCGGTAGCCGTTCGCGAGGCCGACAAGCGCGTCCCGCACGTAGTAGGCCGCCTGGCGCGCCTCGCCCAGGCTGCGCGTGCGACGGCACGTCGCCTCCCAGCAGCCGTCCATCGGCACGTCGAAGCCGAGCATCTTCTTCGCCGTCGCCTTCACGAGCGCCATGCCCTGGATATTCCCCGTCGTCAGCCGCTCCGGCGGCGTGTCGCCGCCGAAGGCCTCGTTGCCGATCGTCGCGCCCCGGTAGTCCTCGGGGTCCGCGCCGCCGCGCAGGGGACAGACCACCGCACCGAGCGAAATGCCCGTGTTGCCGATCTGGATGCGCAGGTCGGGGAAGTGCTTGCGCAGGATGCGCACACATTCGTCGAGATAGCGCGCGCTTCCGATTCCAGTCCGTCGCCGCCGGAACCGGCCGCCCGGTCAACTCCTCCGGGATGTCCGTGTAGACTTCGGCGGACTCGTGCCAGACCAGCACGTGGTTCGCGAACGTCGTCGCGGCGAGCTGCCGCTTCAGGTCCTCGACCGCGACCGTCTCGCCGTCCATCCCGTCGCGCGGCTTGAACCGGCCCGTCTCGTAGTCGAAAAAGCCGGGGCCGAGAATCCGCACGTTGCCGCAGCTCAGCAAGCCCCACCTCTCCATGTCCTTTCGCTTGTCGCCCTGCGTCACCGTCACCTTCGGGATGCCGGCCTTGTGGCAGAGCGGCGCACCGACGTCAAAGCGGTTCTGGTAGTCCCAGTTCATCCACCATGTGCCATAGGTCGAGTCCTTCGGCGCGACCGTCCGCCCGTGCGCGGACACGACGGCCATCCGCGCCGGATGCGTGAAGTAGACCTTGCCGTGCAGGTCCTGAAAGCGGATCGGCAGCTCGTACAGGCCCTCGTCCCGGACGGACGAGAGATCCAGCTCGAACCGCCGCGTCTCGCCGCGCTTCAGCGTGTAGCGGAAGGAGTCGTAGGGACAGACCACCTCGCCCGCGCAGTCGCGCCACGCCGTCAGCGCGACGGACGTGCGCTTGACGGTCTCGTCGGACGTGAAGACGTTGCCGGACGACGCGGCGAGCGGACGAAACGTGAACGACAGCCGCTGAAGCGCGGCGGTCTTCACCTGGAAGTTGTCCAGCCGCTGCGCGTACGAGCCATCGACCCAGACGCGCGCATTGCCGCCGTCCGTCGGCGTAAACGCGAGGCGGAAGACGTGGCTCGTCGGGTGTTCGTATGCGTCCCACTTCGCCAGCATCTCCTGTCCGCGCGGCAGGATGCGGTTGCCGGCCTCGGTGTAGGGGCCGAGCGCCGGGCGCACGTAGCACCGGCCGCCGTCCCACCACGGCCAGAGGTCGACGGCCGCCGCCGGATAGGCCTTCTCGCCCTTGTACAGCCGCTCGTCCACGACGGCCAGGGCGTGGGCATCGGGCTTGAGGCCGTTCCAGACGCGCGTGAAGACGTTCGGCTCGGCCGTCGCGCCCAGCACGAATTCGATGCCTGTCGGCCGGTCGAGCGGAATCTCGACGACGGTGTTCGTCACGACCTCCGTCCAGCCGACGGCCAAAAGTCCAAGGAGAATTGTCATGGACGGTATTTTACGCTTTTCCGTCGAAATGCGAAAGTACCAGAAGCGGTAATAAAATCGTGCTCCCGAACAGCGCCTCTGATTATGGTATAATTTCTTGCCTGTCATGACTTCCCGAAAAGCGATTCTCTTCCGCCGGACTCTTGCGGCGGCCGTTCTGTGCGCCACGCTGCGCGCAGATGCGGAACGGCGCGCGGGCGTCGTGCGCAAGGCGATCGAGGATCCGATGGACGAGCGCTACAACTGGCTGATCCTCTCGGAGACGAACGGGTTCGTCTCGGTCGCCGTGCCGCGCGCCGACCTGCCGATCGCCGACGCGCGCCAGCTGGTCGACCGCGAGGTCGAGATCACCGGCGAGGAGGTTCGCCCCGCCGGCTGGATGCACGGGCACGTGCCGCGCTTCGCCATCCTCGGCCCGCAGGACATCCGCCTCCTCCGCCCGAACCGGCCCGCATTCGCCAACCTCCACCGCCAGACCGTGACGGGCGTCGTGCTCGCCGTCTCGCAGGACGAGTTCTACCTGCGGAAGCCCCGCTCCCAGTGCATCCGCGTCCGCCCCTCGGTCGGCGAACGGATGCCGCGCGCCGGAACGACCGTCGCCGTCACGGCCTTTACCGAGCCCGATGCCTTCTATTCGATGCTGGACGAGGCAAAGGTCATCCCCCTCCCGTCGACGCCGACCGCATTCCCGCCCCTCCAGCTGATGCCCGGCAGTCTCTTCGAGGGCGCGCCGGGCGCACGTACGCTGCACTCGCCGTACCACGGGCGCATCGTCACGGTCACGGGCCGACTGGTCCGGACGTCCGACGAGTCCCCGGCGGCGCGCCTCGCCTGGCTTGACGACGGCGAGAACACGTTCCTGATCGACGAGAGCGGCCTTTTGCGACCTGTCCTCAACGGCTGCGCCACGGGCAGCACCCTGCGCCTGACCGGCCTGCTTTTCGCCGAATTCACCCAGCGCGCGACGCCCGGCCTCCTCCCGGAGTTCCGCCACTTCACGCTGATTCCGCGCACCGCCGCTGACTTCGAGGTGCTGGAAGACCCGCCGTGGTGGACGCCGCAGAAGCTGCTGACCGTCATCGCCCTGCTGGTTCTCGCGTTCGCGGCGCTCGTCCTCCGCAACCGGATCCAGCTCGCGCAGTCGCGCATCAAGACCGAAGAGCGCACGCGCCTCGCGATCGAGCTGCACGACTCGCTCTCGCAGACCCTCACGGGCGTCGCCAACCTGCTCGACACGGCGGCCAAGGGCGTGCCCGACGGCTCGCCCAGCGGACGCCTTCTCCTGACTGCGCGCCAGATTCTCGCCTCCTGCCGAAAGGAGCTCCAGTCCTGCCTGTGGGACCTGCGGAGCCGCACGTTCGCCGAGCGCACCGTCGGCGAAGCCGTCGCGCGCGCCGTCGAGCCGGTCATCTCGAACGCCGCGCTGCACGTGCGCTTCAACCTGTCCTGCCGCGACGTCTCGGAATCCGTCCTCCACACGATCATCAAGGTCGCGCGCGAACTCGTCGCCAATGCCGTCAACCACGGCCGCGCCACCCGCATCGCCCTCGCGGGCGAACGGCAGGGCGACCGCATCCGCTTCTCCGTCGCGGACAACGGGTGCGGCTTCGACCCCGCGAAGCCCGTCGGCCCGCACGAGGGGCACTTCGGCCTGCAGGGCGTCCGCGAACGCCTCGCGCCCTACGACGGCACCGTCACGTTCCTGCCTCAGCCCAACGGCGGCATGAAGGCCCGCGTCGAACTCAACCTCCAGGAGGAAGCCTGATCCATGAACAGCCGAAAGATCAAAGTCGTTCTCGCCGACGACCATTTCGTCGTGCGCATGGGCGTCGCCGCCGCGCTCGCCGCCGAACCCGATCTCGAAGTCGTCGGCGAAGCCGCCGACGGACTGGAGGCCATCCGGCTCGCACACGAGCTGAAGCCCGACGTCATCGTCATGGATCTCATGATGCCGAAGAAGAACGGCGCCGAGGCGACGCAGGCCATCCTCGCGGACAGCCCCGCGCGGCGGATCCTGCTCCTGACCTCGTTCGACACCGCGCCCGAAGTCCGCACGGCCCTCGAAGCCGGCGCCGCCGGCGCGCTCATGAAGACCTCGACGCCCGACGAGATCGTCGCGGCGATCCGCGCCGTCGTGCGCGGCGAGTCGGCCGTCTGCCCGGAAATCGCCCAGCGCGTCGAGAAGAGCCTCACCCTGCCCAAGCTCTCGTCCCGCCAGCTGGAGATCCTGTCGCTCGCCGCACGGGGCTTCACGAGCAACGACATCGCGCACATGATCGGCATCGGGCCGAACGGCGTCAAAGCCCATCTCACGAAAGCCTACGCCACGCTCGGCGTCACCGGGCGGACGGAAGCCGTCGCCTACGCGCTCGACCTCGGGCTGATCAGCCCCTAAACCGCGCCCGCGCGCCCGTCAGATGACTGCCGCCGCCGTCTTGCGCATGAACTTGACGCTGCGCGAGAAGATCTGGTCGACGTTCGCGGCGGACGAGACGTCGAGGAAGTCCTTCACCTCTTCGCTCGACAGGTGAAAGCGCGTCTTGAGCACGTGGACGTAGCAGCGTTCGGGGTCTTCGTTCCAGAGCTTGCGGAAGCACCAGTGCGTCAGGCCCCACGTCTCGTTGTGAAGAAATTTCTCCGTCGCGTCGACGGGAATGTCCATCCCCGTGCGCCCGTCTTCCGCATCGGGATGCGCACCCTCGATCGAGATCTCGCCATGCCGATTCGGGTCGGCGTTGAGGATGAAGCCGCGCACGTAGCGGCGCAGCCAGCCCTCGAACGAGCCTTCGCCGCGATAGAGGTCAATCTTGCCGCGCCCGATCATCTCCTCGTAGAGCATGCCGTTGAGGTCGCCGTCCGTCAGCGAATACCGCTTCATGAGGTCGGCGGATCGCAGGGACTTCGTCTCCGGCGCGATGACGCGCTCCCAGACGAGCTTCCAGCCGTCGTCCTCCCCCGCCTTGACGAGACGATGCCATTCGCGATCCGTCATGCGAACGTGAGCCCTCCCGGAATCGGCGGCCGTCCGGGGCGGTGAAGCCACAGCGCAACCGCGTGCTTGCCCCTGACGAAATCGGCGTAGGCAATCGATGCCATGCCGTCGCGGACGGCGAGTCGCTGGCCGGCGAACTCGAAGACGCCGTCCGGCACGGGCTCGCCGCGCCCGTCGACGAGCGAAAGCGGCAGAACCGCCTCCGCCGTCGAGCCGGGCGGAAAGACGAGCTTCGCCGTCCAGCGCATCTCCGGCCTTTTCGTCGGATGCGAACAGAACGTAAACGCGATTTGCTTGTCGTCAGGGGTCTTCATCTGGCCGCACATTATACCACAATCGCCCCCGCTTCAGGCGCCTCGCGTCAGAGCTTGCGTCAGAGCTGCGCGCGGACGGCGACCTCCCAGGCGGCGAGGCGCGCATCGGTCTTGTCGGCCTCGTTCGTCTCGTCGAGGGCAAGCCCCACGAGGTGGTCTCCGTCGACGATGCGCGAACTCGCGCCGGGAAAGGCGTCCAGCGGCAGCGTCCCGACGAGCGTGGCCCCCTTTGCGACCGCTTTCTGCGCGAGGTCGGCCATCGCGTCGCAGAAGGTGTCCGCGAAGCCCTGCGCGTCGCCGAGCCCGAAGACGGCGACCTTCTTGCCCGTCCAGTCGGCGGCCTCCAACTGCGCGACGCCCGTCGCCGCCCAGTCGTCCTGCGGATCGCCGCAGCCCCAGGTGGACGAGCCGAGGATGACCAGTTCGGCGTCGAATGCGTCCGCGCCGGCGGTTGCGACGTTGACGGCCGTCGTGCCGAAGTCGGCGGCGATGCGCTGGGCGACCGTCTCGGTCATGCCGGTCGTGCTGCCATAGATGACGTGTACCTTGTCCATGTTCGTTTTTCTCCTTTTGTTGTGTTGCGTGTTCGTGTGTTGGACGCGTCTTACCGCGCCGTCAGAAAGCTTGGCGTCATGGCGTAGAAGTCCTCCAGGGTGGTCGCCGCGCCGAGGGCCTGCGCCGCCCAGTCCTCGACGCGCGCATAGAGGCGCATGCGGCGCAGCGACTCGGCGACGCTGCCGTAGACGCGCCAGGGGCCGTGGTGGAGTGGCGTCGCCGGCAGGTGGCGCATGAAGCCCATGACGTCCTTGAGCGGATAGCCGATGAAGACGCCGACTTCGTGCGGCAGGGCATCGCCCCGGGCGCGGCGCACGAGCTCGGCGAGGAAGTCCGCCGTCGTCCCCGCCGCCGGATAGCCGAGGCGGACGAGCCAGCCCCGGTTGCCGCGCACGTTCAGCGTCGCGTCGAGGGCGACGGGATCGTAGAAGAGCACGAGCGAGCTTTCCGCCTCGACCTTCAGCTCCACATACGCGAGGCGCAGCGTGAAGTAGATGTCGCGGCGGTAGAGGCAGAAGCGGAAGCCCTCGGCGTTCGTCTGCGCGTAGCAGTGGCGGACGCGCAGCAGCTCCGCCGGCTTGACGCCCTTGCGCACGGCCGCCGTCTTCACGAGCAGAAAGCGCAGCAGCTCGCGCCGGTGCGCATCGTCAATCTGGGGCGGCGGCACATCATGCGTCCGCGTCCGCCGGGAAACCTCTTCTTCGTGTGTCAAGCCGATCCTCGCCTTCTCCTCTTTTGTTAGACAAGGCAAAGTTTACCATATCTAACTCGCTCCCGTCAAGGGGGTACCGCCGGGACTTGCGGCGGCCCTGCCATTCTGCGTGACAGCCAGGCGCATCATTGGCCCGGCGGCCCGCCAGATCGCGCGAACCGTCGCTCCGGGAATCGCACCTGTCGCCACACGTCAGTCTATCGAACGTGACGAGACATTCCCCTCGGCGGAATGCGCTTCCGCAAGCGAGAACACCGAGGCGACAGGCGATCCCTGCACTCCTCTCGCGCGACTGTCGGCTCCTCCGGGCCAAGGGCGGCGTGCGCCGCCACTTCGACACGGGCTACGGCAATCAGACGAAGACGGTGAGGCTGGCAGACATAGAAAGACGTTGCGTGAGGAGCGGGCGGGACAGTCGAGCGCCGAGCGGAGTGAGACGGGCGGACGCGGTTCGGCGCACGCGCCGCGAAGGACGCGCGGGGCGAGGAGCCGGCTCCGCGGCGACGAAGCCACGCACGGGGTTTCGCGGATGCGGGCGGCGGGAGCGGACGCCCGGCGAACGGCAGCGAGGCCGAGGACGGCCCGCAAGCGCGCGATTGAGGCCGTAGGCCGAAATGGCCGGAGCGCAGCGGAGGCCTACGCGCGACGCGACGAACTCGACCAGGGATCGCCAACGCGGCGCGCTTCGGGGCCGTAGCGGAGCAGACCGCTTGTCGGACGTGGCGAGTTGGGCAGGACTGCGGCCTGCGGCTGACCTCGCGGTCGCCGCACGGCCGGCAGGACGCCCAAGTCGCCCGCCCGGAGGCGGGAGCACCGTTGCCCCGAAGCGCGCCGCACGTCGGCCAGCGACAGGATGCGCGCGACGGGCCAATGATGCGGACGGTTGTTTGTCCCGTGGAGAGAAGATAATCTTTTCATGCTGAAGCCCTGCCGTCCCGACTGACGCCTTTAGGCCTCAGCGATTAGGAGAGTGGGCGGCATTCTCCGCCTTGACCGCCCAATCGACAGCCCCGACGACATTGAAGCGGATGTCGCCCCGGCGACAGCAGCCCACGCCCTGCTGCGCGCAATTGCGGCAATGCCAGACGGGGCACTCGCGCTCGGCCTGACGGTCGGCACGCCTGCTCGCCTCCTTCGCGCCAACGCCCTGGTGGCGAAGTTCAGCGGCGATCTCATGCTTCCGAAAGCTGAACCTGGCCAAGGACTTCTGATACTCGCGATAGAAGTGCTCATAATAGGATTTAGGGTCGATCCGCCGAAGAACGGTGTTCCGGGCTTCGCATCTCCGGCAATTTGGGCGCAGGATCGTGCAGATCCTCAGCACATAGCAAGTCCCGGCGCATTTCTCGAGGCAGGAGAGATGGCATGTAATGATCGGAAGCGTCGCCTCATTGACGCAGCGCGTCTTGCGGTTGCCAAGCCCGACGTGCGGGGGCTCCAGAAACCTACCCTGGTATTTCTGCTCGAAGACCTTGAGATCGCTCGTCATCTGGCGAATGATCTCCGCATACCGACTGGCCACGCCTGTCATTGTTCGCTGTTTCCTTTCTCTTGCTTTATCGACTGAAACGCAGGATAATCGCCAGCCTTACAGTTACAGGAAAAGATTCAGGTGCATTTCAGCCCATCAAGGCCGAGCCGCATCCGCCTTCTGCGCCTGAAGATTTGCGGCCTGTGCGATAAGCGCGTATTCACGCGCATGCGCTTCGTCTGTCATCGCGGCCATCTCGGCGCAGTCCTTGGCGATGGACGCCAACCACTTGATATGTGCCACGCCGTTGCCAAGCCCCGGTCCCATCTGCTCCGGGTTGATGGCTGACTCGTGGGCGATTCGCCGAATCTTCTCCTCATCGGAAGCAGCCGCCGCACAACGTACGGCAAAGCATGTCGCATAGTGTTCAGCCCAATGCCACATACAGCACCAGTCGCCGATCATGGTCTTGTCCAGTCCAAGGGCCGTCATCTTGTCGACATAAAAGGAATGGACGTCCTTGTCGTTGCCCTCAAACGACCGAAAGTCCCTGCCCGCAATGACCAGCCTTGCCCAATGTCCGCCTTTGAACTTCGACCAGACACCGTCCGGGCAACTCTTGCCAAGCTGCGGATGCCGACAGAGCAACGCGCAGAGATCGTCCACATTGAACGACAGCCACTTGTCGCACTGCGCGACGATTCCTTCGTCGTTCGGCTTGTGGTCGAGCAGAGAAAGCCAGTCCGCCTCCGTAAGCCCACGCAGGTCTTCAGCGCTCATCCGTTCGGGATTTCCTTGAATCTTCGGTTTCTTCATTTCAGTTCTCATTTTAGTGCTTATGCCTTCACTCTTTCCCGAATAGGTCCGAACGGCGCCGCGCATGTAGCGCAACGCCATCAGCTCGGACAGACTGCAGCCGACGGCCTGTTTGGCCCTGAAACTGCCCAATGTCTTAAGTTCACTCATCATGCCATCTCCTTTTATTCAAACGTCATAAGGAACTCGCGCGCTGGGCTCACCTTACCCTATTTCGTCTGCTTTTCTGCAGATTTGCCGTCGCAACTGCGACAACTCGGATATCGTCAACTTGTCGATGGCGCGGTAGAGCGCCGTGCGGTTCACGCCGAGATAGGCGGCGAGTTCGGAAAGCCGAATCGGCTCCGCGACGTTTTCGGCGTTTCGCCACTGGAGATACAGCAGAACCCGGTCGGCGCTCTCGTAGCAGCTCAGGAGCGAGAGCTTGCGCCAGGCGTTAAACCCCTGCCGCACGGCAGAGGCATAGAGGTTCGCGACAAACTTCGGATGCGCGCCTGACGCCATCACCTGCCGCACCCGCTCGACCTTGCAGACGAGAATCCGCGCGGCTTCCGCCGCAACCAGCATGCCGGGGCTGCGCGTGAGTTCCAGCACGGGAAATATGGCGTGTCCTCATCGTCATGTTCCAAACAAGGCATCGCCAAACGCCCGACAGAAAACACGACGACAAGGACGCGCCACGCGAATCTTCTTACTTCTTTTTCAGCGCAGGGTTGATGGGGGTCGCCTTCACGAGATCGACGATCTTCTGCGTGACGTCCGGGTTGGCCTTCAGGTAGTCGATCGTCGCGAGCGAGCCCTGCGCGAGCTGCGAGTCGCCGAAGGAGAGCCAGCTGCCGCGCTTCTCGACGATGCCGCGCGAAAGCGCCGCGTCGAGGACACTGCCCTCGTAGGAGATGCCGCACGTGTAGAGGATGTCGAACTCGGCCTCCGTGAACGGCGGCGCGACCTTGTTCTTCACGACCTTCACGCGCGTGCGGTTGCCGACGACTTGTCCGGCCGTGTTCTTGATCGCGCCGATGCGCTGGACCTGCAGACGGCAGGAGGCATAGAACTTCAGCGCCTTGCCGCCCGGCGTCGTCTCGGGGTTGCCGAACATGACGCCGATCTTCTCGCGCACCTGGTTCGTGAAGATGATGAGCGTCTTCGTCTGCGCGACAACCGCCGTCAGCTTGCGCATCGCCTGCGACATGAGGCGCGCCTGAAGGCCCATGTGGCTGTCGCCCATGTTGCCGTCAATCTCCGCCTGCGGCGTCAGGGCCGCGACCGAGTCGACGACGATCACGTCAAGCGCGCCCGACTTCGCGAGCTGTTCGCAAATCGTCAGCGCCTCTTCGCCGGAGTTCGGCTGCGAGACGATGAGGTTGTCGAGATCGACGCCGATCTTCTTCGCGTACGTCGGGTCGAGCGCATGCTCCGCATCGATGAACGCCGCGACGCCGCCAGCCTTCTGGGCGTTCGCGACGACGTGCAGCGTAAGCGTCGTCTTGCCGGACGACTCCTGTCCGTAGCACTCGACAATGCGGCCGCGCGGGAGGCCGCCCACGCCGAGCGCGAGGTCGAGCGAGAGCGCGCCCGTCGAGATGACGGGGATCTCCTCGATCTCCTTGTCGCCGAGGCGCATGATCGACATCTCGCCGAATTCCTTGCGGATCTGGCTCATCACCGCGTCCAGCGCGGTGTTGCCGGTTGACTTCTTCGTTTCAGCCTTTTCAGTCTTCTTCTCTGCCATGATCTTGATTTTCTCTTGAGGTTTTTTAGTTTTAAATTAGACGTGAGGGACGAGAGGGGCTTGAGGGACAGAAGGCTCAATCGCCTTTCAAAGGTCCAATCGCCTTTCATGCGATTATTCTTCCACGATGCCTTCCTTGGCCTCGGCCTTCCAGAACTGCGCGCCGCCGGTCGTAATGACGTTCGTCGTCCAGACCGGGTCAGCATCCGCCGCCGCCCGCTCCCACGCACCCGTCGTGACGAAACCCTTCGTCAAGTCGTCCGTCGCAAGGAGGCGGTAGTGGCACCACGGCACACGGTTCGTAATCTCCAGCGTCCATTCCGTATCGGAGACGCGCGTGATTGCACTAAACGCAATCGGCGCCGGATAGTTCGTCGTGACGGCAGGCGTCGGCGGGTCGGGCTCCGGATCGACCTTCGCGGCAATCGTCAGCGTCGCCGTCAGGGCGGGAATCGGCTCGTAGTTGGCGGCATCGCCCGTGAACGTCGCCGTGACCGTGTAGACGCCGATTTCAGTCTTTCCGTTGCCGTCGTAGGCGACCGTGACACCCGTCGGCAACGTGCCGGAGATTGCAAGCGCATGAGGCTTGCCATCGTAGGTGAACGTCTGACTCGCGAACGTGACGCCGCTCATGTCATAGACGGCCTTTTCAATCGTCCAGCTGATCGTGCGCGCCGCCGTCGTGCCGTCCGCCCACGTGAAGCCCGCCTTGGGTGTGGCCGTCGCCGTGTAGGACCCCGCATTCGTCTGCGCGACGCACGTGAGGATGTAGCCGTGGTCGGACGACAGGCAGACCTTCGCCGTGCCGTCGTAGACGAAGCTCGTCACGACGTCCGCAATTGCCGTCGTCAGCGTTGCGCCGCCGGGCACCGGTTCATAGGTCGTCTCGTCTATCGTGACCTTGCCGTCCGCACCGAGCGCGTCGCTCCAGACGAGCCACGTCTCGTCGCCGCCCGTGACGGCGAAGCCGACGTCGCCCGTCAGGTCGTGCGTGAAGTTGTGCGCCGAGTTGGCGATCTGCGCGGCCGTGCCGGAGAAATCCGTCGCGACGAAGCCGAAGACGTTCGACGAGACCATGATGCCCGGCGTATAGCCCACATGCCCCGTGAGCACATCGGCGAGATAGAGGCGTGAGTTGTCGGAAATCGCCAGATTGCTGGCGGTCGCCCCTTCGTACACCCAGCCGTTCGATTCTTCCAGCTGACGGTTCCCGTCAATCTGCACGTCGCCCGAAATGTAGACCGCGCTTGCGTTGCCGGCCATCACGCCGCCACCGATCCAGGCGGAGCAGTTCGCAATCGTTCCGCCGCGCAGATAGGCCGTTGCCTTTTCGAGGTAGACCGCGCCACCCCAGCCGACTTCGTTCGTGTTGCCCGCCGTGCGGTAGGCGTTCATGCAGTCCGTGATCGACGCGCCGCTCTCCATCGTGAACGTGCCGCCGACTCCGATCCAGACGGCACTGGCATCGCGCGTCGCCGCGCCGTAGACATCGGAAATCGCCGCGCCGTCCTGCAACGTCAGCGAGCCGCCCGTCACGCGCAGGAACGTGCCCGAACCGCCGACCAGCGTCAGGTTCGAGACCGTCAGCGAAGCGTCCGCCGCAACCGTCATCACCTGCGCCAGGGCTCGCGAAAGCGTCCAGTCGCCATTCGCCGAACAGAGCGTCACGGCATTGGTGATCGTGACGTCCGCATCCAGCACATCGTCCGCCAACAGCTGAATCGTCGCGTCGCCCGTCACCGACGATGCCGCATCCGCGAAGCTCCCGTAATGGCGCGTCGCGCCGCCGTCGGACGGGATGACGGCCGCCTTCGCCACCGTCGGATCGACCTCCTGCGGCCCCGTCGGACGCGCCGCCCAGACGAGCGCACCCGCCGCCGTGTCCGCCGCCGCCACAAGCGTCGTGTCCCCGTCGTTCGCGAAAGCCGGTGCCGAAGCCGCCAAGAGGGCTTCCGCGCCCGTCGCGAACGCACCGCCCTCGACGGCGCGAGTCGCCGTGCCGGACAGGGCGCGCCAGCGCACGCCGACCGTCCCCGACACGGCGTCCGCCAGTTCCAGCGACGCCGACTGCTTGCTCGCCTCGCACAGATGGAGGTTGTCGGCGGCGGCAAAGCCTGTCGAGACGTTCCCCGTCACGTTCAACGCCCCGGCCAGCGTGACGACCGCACCGGCCTTCGCGTAGACACCGCCGCCATAGGTCGCCGCCGAACATGCCGTCACGATGCTGTTCGACAGCAGGAGCGAACAGCCCGCCCCCTCCAAATAGACGCCACCGCCATAGGCCGCCATCGATTTCGTGACGCCGTAGGCATTGACGTAGCGGCCGGATGCCGTGCAGTTCGAGATCACGCAGTCCGTCAGGCGCGCAGCGCCGCGCAGCACGGCTACGGCGGCCGAATAGCGGTTTGTGCCCGTCAGGTTCAGCAGCTCGGTCGCCATCAGGTTCAGCGCACCGCCGTCCGTGACGCGAAACAGCGAATCGCCCGTGTAGCCGTCAAACACCAGCCCCCGCACGGTCAGCGTCGCATCCGCACCGATGTCGAACCCAGCCGTCGACTCCAGCGTCCCGAACGGCGTGTCCTCCGTTTCGCCGCGAATCGTCAGGTCGCCCGAAACGGCGAAGCGCCGCGTCAACGACGCCCCCGTGCCATCGCGAATGACGATTTCGCCCGTCTCGCCGACGTCGCCGGACGTCTGCATGTACTGGAACTTCTCGAACAGGCGATCCAGCCGCGCCGCCGTGTTCGTCGCGCCGGAGGCATCCACGAAATAGCCGACCGATTCGCTCAGCGGCACGGGGATCTCGCCCCACTTCAGGAGCACCGCACCGCCCTCCGCAACGGCGATGCCGCGCGTCTCGCCGAGTGTGTCACGGACATTGGAGATTTTCGCCGCGCAGTTCGAGGCCGTCAGGTAGTCACAGATGGCCGTGCCGAAAACGCCGTTCACGTCCGGCGCCGCCGCGCAGTCGATCGCGAAGCCGTTCGCCAACTCCGCCGCGAGCACAAAGCCATCCGACGTCGCCGTGCTGACGGCCGCGACCGACGACGGCACACCCAAGTCCACGTCCGTCGCGATGACGAGACGCCCGCCGTCCGCCACCGTCACGGCGGTCGAGGCCTGCGCCGCGAACGTCACGTTGGAGAGCGCGAGCGTTCCGCCCGCCGCGACAGCCAACGCGGCGGTGCCGTTGCGGACGACCGGCGTCGTCGCGGGGTCTGTCCCCACGGCCGTCAGCGCGCAGGGGAAGTCGATTGTCGCCGTCGCATCGAGCGGAAGCGCCTCCAGAATCTCAATCTGAACACCCGCCGCACCAGCGGACACAAACGTCTTCGCGGCCGCAATCGCCTTGCCGAGCGTCGCGTAGACGTTCGTCACCACGCCGAGGACGATGCGCGCACGGGGTTCGATAATCTGCGCGTCGTTCCCCCAGGCGTTACCGACGCTCGACACGACGGGAATGTCCGTGTATGTCTCGTACCAGTTGAGGGACTCGTCGATCCATCCGGAGAGATCCTGCCGCGTCGAAACCGTCTCGGCGGCCCGCACCGCCGCCAGCCGCTCGACGGGACAGCCCGTCTTCTCGATCTCGACGTCATATGTGCCAATCGGCAGCAGAAAGCCGTAGACGCCGTTCGCCGTCGTCACGCCGTTCGTGACGAGGGTCGTCGTGCCCGCCGCATAGACGCGCACCGCCACATCCGCGAGCGCATTCGTCGCATCGTCCACCACACGTCCTGCGAGCGTCGCCTGCGACGCGCCGGACGCCGACGTCGGGAAAATGTTGAAGACGAGATCGTCGAAGACCGTGAAGTGATAGCCGCTTGTCGTGTCGATGTCCGGCAGATTGTACCAGTAGTCAGACTGCCCCGACCAGCCCATGTTGAGGTGAACGTAGACCGTGCCGCCGTTGTAGCCATAGCCATCACCGACAATCGCATGGCCGCCGTCGCCGCTGATGCCCATCAGCACTGGGAAGCCCGCATCGAAGTTCGAGAACATCGCCCGCTGCAGCACGCCCGCGTTTGCCGAGACCTCGTCCGCACGGTAATAGACGGCATTCGCGTACTCGAAGACATCCACGAGTGCGTTTGCGACGTTGAACATGAACGCACCGCTGCCGCCCGCGCGCGCCGTATCGTAGCCCATGAAGACGGAAATGCCGGCATCCGACGTCAGCTTGCCGATGGCGTCGCACTGCGCGTCCGACACGCCACGGACCGGCACGAGCGGCATGTTCGCCCAGTCGTAGACGCCCGCCTGGGTCGTCAGGTTCGTCGTGGCCGCACGACCGCGCGTCGAGGCCTGGACATAGCACGTGCGCGTGACGGGCGCAACGGAGGCCGTCGGATGGCCGTGGTAGCGCATGACCTGCGACATCGCCGTCGCCACGCAGCCGCAGACGGCGTTCCGGCCGTCCGAAAGCGTCGGCGTAAAGCGATTGTAGCACGTCTGGCCGCCCGCCGTGCCCTGATCCCACTTCGACTGCACAAGCGGGCCGGCCCGCAGGTCGCCGGGAGAGGAGATGTGCGTCCGCGACGGCTGCTTGATCGTCGCATCGTCCGCCGCCGCGCCTTCGGCGAGCAGCGCCGTCCATTTGGCGGCCGCGCGCGTGGCGGCAGCCGTGGCGGAAGCCGCCGCCGGAGCCGCAGAGGCGGCCACGGGCAAGACCGGCGTCGCCGCGCGCACCTCCGTATCGCGGATCAAGAGCGCCCACAGCGGACTCGCCGGATCAATGGTCGCAACGTCCGTCGTCTCGCCGGTAAACGCGATGATCGGCTCCCGCTCCGTGTCGGACGCAAGGAAGACCGTGCCGCCGCCGGACATCCTGACCGCATAGAGCGTCGCGCCGCTCGGCAGCGTCTGCGTCGCCACGTCCGCGACGGACGTTCCGAGCCGTGCGCCCAGCGTGCCGCCGCGCAACGCCCACGCGCGCGCGGCGCTTTTCGCCTGTTCGACAGAAACCGGCACCGCCCGCGCCTGAAGGGCAAGCGCAAGCAACGCCATGAGAAGGACTCGACTCTTCATGGACATTCTCCTATTCAAAACAATCCGAATTATACCAAAAATCCGTGGTTGCCGCCGACACGTCAGAGGAACTTGCCCGTGACGGATTCGGCGCAGGCGCGGATCGTGGGGACAGGCCCCTCGCAGACGAGGCGACCGCCCTTGTCGCCGCCGCCCGGCCCCAGGTCGATGATCCAGTCCGCACACTTCATCACGTCCGTGTTGTGCTCGATGACGACCACCGTGTTGCCCTGGCCGCGCAGAGCCAAGAGGATCTTCATCAGCTTCGCCACGTCGTCGAAGTGCAGCCCCGTCGTCGGCTCGTCGAGGAGGTAGAGCGTCTTGCCCGTCGAGCGGCGCGAGAGCTCCGTCGCGAGCTTGATGCGCTGGGCCTCGCCGCCCGAAAGCGTCGTCGCGGACTGTCCGAGCTGGATGTAGCCGAGGCCGACGTCAACGAGCGTCTTCATCTTGCGCGCGAGGGACGGCACCTTCGCAAAGAACTCATACGCCTCTGCAACCGTCATCGCCAAGACGTCCGCGATGTTCTTGCCGCCGTAAGTCACCTCCAGCGTCTCGGCGTTGAACCGCTTGCCGCCGCACTGCTCACACGTCACGTAGACGTCAGGCAAGAAGCTCATCTCCAGCTTCTGCACGCCGTCGCCGCCGCAGACTTCGCAGCGTCCGCCCTTCACGTTGAACGAGAAGCGTCCCGACGTGTAGCCGCGCGCCTTGGCGGCCTCGGTCTGCGCGAACAGCTCGCGGATCTCCGAGAAGAAGCCGACGTAGGTCGCCGGATTCGAGCGCGGGGTGCGGCCGATCGGCGACTGGTCGATCTCGATCACCTTGTCGAAGTGTTCGAGACCCGTCAGCTTGCGATACTTGCCCGGCACGGCCTTCGCGCCGTAGAATCGCTTCATCAGCGCACGCTTCAGCGTCTCGTCGATCAGCGTCGACTTGCCGGAGCCGGACACGCCCGTCACGACCGTGAACGCCCCGACCGGGATGTGGACGGTGATGTTCTGGAGGTTGTGCGAGGCCGCGCCGGAGAGGGTGAGGAAGGGGCGAGAGGAAGGATGATGGGAAAAGGAAGAAGGAAGAAGTGCGGTAGCGGAGGCGCCTTTTTTGTGCTGTGCAACAGAAAAAGAAGATGAAGAATCCATACTTCTTCCTTCTTCCTTCTTACTTCTTACTTCTTTCCTCCCGGTCAAGTAATCGGCGGTCAGGCTCTTCGCCTTCAGGAGCCCCTTGAAGTCGCCTTGGTACATGACCTCGCCGCCCTCGCGTCCCGCGCCGGGGCCGAGGTCGATGATCCAGTCCGCCGCGCGCATCATCTCCTCGTCGTGCTCGACGATGACGACGGTGTTGCCCCGGTCGCGCAAGCCCTTCAGCGTCGCGATCAGCCGTTCGTTGTCGCGCGGATGCAGGCCGATCGTCGGCTCGTCGAGGACATAGAGAACGCCCGTCAGGCCGGAGCCAATCTGCGTCGCGAGGCGGATGCGCTGCATCTCGCCGCCGGACAGCGTCGCCGACGCGCGGTCGAGCGTCAGGTAGTCGAGCCCCACGTCGAGCAGGAACTGCAGACGGCGCGTGATCTCGGCGAGAATGTCACGCAGGGCGGCAAGCTTCGAGGAGGATGGAAGAAGGAAGAAGGAAGAAGGAAGAAGTGTGGATTCTTCATCTTCTTTTTCTGTTGCGCAGCACGAAGAAGGCGCCTCAGCCACTTCACTTTTTACTTCTTCCTTCTTCCTTTTTCCTTCTTTTCCTTCTCCTCCCATCAGTCCCTCGAAGAACGCCTTGGCCTCGCCGACGGGCAGGGCCATCACCTCGCTCAAGGTCTTGTCGGCAATCGTCGCCGCGCGCGCGAACTCGTTCAGCCGCGCGCCATGACACGCGGGACAGACCCGATAGCTCTGGTAGGCCTCGTATTTCGCGCGCGTCTCGTCATCTTCGGCTTCGTCGAGCCGCTTCTTCAGCACGGCCAGGACGCCTTCGAACGGACGATCCACCGAACGCCACGGCAACACGAGGTCTTCCTTGAAGCCGTGCATCAGGTCATGGCGGAACTTCGCCGGCAGCTTCTCGTACGGCGTCGACAGGCTTACTTTGTACTGCTTCGCGATCTCCTCCAAGAGCGCGTTGTAGTACATGATCGCGTTGTGTCCCGCACGCCGCCACGGGTGGATGCATTCGCGCAGGGGCAGCGTCTTGTCCGGCACGATCAGGTCTTCGTCGAAGTAGTAGAGCTGGCCGAGGCCGCCGCACGTCGGGCACGCGCCAAACGGCGAGTTGAACGAGAACGAGCGCGGCTTCAGCTCGTCGAAGGAAAGCCCACAGTCCACACAGGCGTTAAGTTCGGAGAAGGTGAGGATGGTTGAATCGGCCTTACGCTCTGGGCCTGCGGCGCTCAACACGGAGGAACTGGAGGTTGGGAGACGCGGAGATGTGTTTGACAAAATAGAAGACGCGCGTGACATCGCTTCTGTGTTGCCGATTATCTCGACTTTCAGAATCCCCTTGCCTGTCTTGAGGGCGAGTTCGACCGAGTCGGTGAGGCGCGTGCGGTCACAGGGCAAGACGAGGCGGTCGATGACGACATCGATGTTGTGGGCCTTCTTCTTGTCGAGCTCCGGCACCTCTTCGAGCAGATACGTCGCGCCATCGACGCGCACACGCGCAAAGCCATTGCGCTTCAGCGTCGCGAAGGTCTCCTCATGCCGACCCTTCTGGCCTTTCACGACAGGGGCGAGCAGGAGAATCTTGAGTTTCGGGCCTACGGCGCTTAACACGGAGGAATCGGAGGCTGAAAGGCACGGAGAGCCGTTGGGAAGACCGAGAATCGCATCAACAATCTGCTCGGCGGACTGGCGGGTGACGGGCTTGCCGCATTTCGGACAGTGCGGCGTCGCGACCGAACCATAAAGGATGCGCAAGTAGTCGTGAATCTCCGTGACAGTCGCGACAATGGAGCGCGGATTGCCGCTTGTCGTGTGCTGTTCGATGGAGATCGCCGGGGACAGGCCCTCGATCTTCTCGACGTCCGGCTTCTCCATGCGGTCGAGGAACTGCCGCGCATAGGCGGAGAGCGACTCGACGTAACGGCGCTGGCCCTCGGCGTAGAGCGTGTCGAAGGCGAGGGACGACTTGCCGCTCCCGGAGAGGCCGGTGACGACCGTCAGGGAGTTGCGGGGGATCGTGACGTCGATCCCCCGCAAGTTGTGCACTTTGGCATTCTTGATCGTGATGTCCATCGTCACAGGTTCTTGTTGACGTCGAGCGCGAGCAGAAACTCCGGGTTCGACTTCGTCTTCTTCAGCGAATTGAGGACCGACTTCATCGCCGATTCGGGGCCCGCCGACGCGAGGATGCGCCGCATGCCCCACGTCTTCTCCAGCTCCATCGGATCCAGGAGCAGATCTTCCTTGCGCGTGCCCGACTTCTCGATGTCAATCGCCGGGTAGATGCGCTTGTCCGCAAGGCCGCGATCCAGCACGATCTCCATGTTGCCCGTGCCCTTGAACTCCTCAAAGATCACCTCGTCCATGCGCGAGCCCGTATCCACGAGGCCCGTCGCGATGATCGTGAGCGACCCGCCGCCCTCAATGTTGCGCGCCGCGCCAAAGAAGCGCTTCGGACGGTGCATCGCGAGCGCGTCCACGCCGCCCGTCAGGATCTTGCCGGAATGCGGCTGAACCGTGTTGTAGGCGCGCGCCATGCGCGTGATTGAGTCCATGAGGATGATGACGTCCTTGCCGTTCTCGACCTGGCGCTTCGAGAACTCCAGCACCATCTCCGTCACGTTGACGTGGTGCTGCGGCTCCTCGTCGAACGTCGAGGACAAGACCATCGCCTTCGTGTTGCGCTGCATGTCCGTCACTTCCTCGGGACGCTCGTCGATGAGGAGGATGATGAGAATCGCCTCCGGATAGTTCTTCGAGATCGCGTTCGCCATCTTCTGCAGAAGGACGGTCTTGCCGACGCGCGGCGGTGCGATGATGAGGCCGCGCTGGCCGAAGCCAATCGGCGTGAAGAGGTCGATGACGCGCGTCGAGAACTCCTTCGGATCGGTCTCCAGCAGAATGCGCCGCGTCGGGAAGGTCGCCGTCAGGTTCTCGAAGTGGATGACGCGCGCGGCGACGGACGGCTCCTTGCCGTTCACCGTCTGGACGTTGCCGAGGCAGAAGAAGCGATCCTTGTCGCGCGGATCGCGAATCGGCCCCTCGATCAAGTCGCCCGTGCGGAGCGCGTGGCGGCGAATCTGCTGCTGCGTGACGAACACGTCCTCCGGGCAGGCGAGGAAGTTGTTCTTCGCCGACCGCAGAAAGCCGTGGCCCTCGCGCACGATCTCCAGGCAGCCCGACGCGAGCACCGCGCCGCCCTGCTGGAGGTACTGGCGAATCGCCGCGAAGATGAGCTCATGCTTGCGGTAGGTGCCGAGCTCCTCCGGGTCGGCCCCCGGCATCATGCGCTCGACGATGACCGGCGCGGGCCACGTCTGGATGTCGGCAAGGCGATACTCGGGCATCTCCGGGTTGCGGTGCGGATTCGCCGGCGCGGATTCGGCCGCTTTCGGCTCCGTCGGCAACGGCGCGTTGAGAAGCGGGTTCACCGACTCCTCGCCGTTCGCGCCGCGAATGGGCGAGTTGTTCGCCCGTGCGCCGCCGTTGTTGCCGCCGCGATTGAAGTTGCCGCGATTCTTGCCGAAGAACTTCTTCTTCGGCGGATTCTGGTTCTGCGCGGGCGCGGCGTTGCCGTTCGGCTTGTTGCCGTTGCCGGGGTTCTGCTGCGGTTTGGCGGCGGCCTTCATCGCCCCCGCAAATACGTCAAGTTCTTCTGCCATGGGATAGGAAATAATCGAATAATCGAATTGTCGAATTGTCGAATGATCGAATGGTTGAATGTAGTGACTTGGGTGTCAGGAGAGGGTTGAGACCCAAGTCAGGAATTTTTTAACTTCTTCTTTCAGTTCATCGGGTGTACCGTCGTTGTGAATCACGTAGTGGGATTTGGCGGCCTTCTCCGCAACCGGCATCTGCGCCGCCAGTCGGGCCTCGGCCTCTGCGCGCGTGTAGCCGCGCGTCGTCATCATCCGGGAGATCTGCGTTTCCCTCTCGGAGACAACGCAGCATATTATATCAAAATTTTTCTCCCAGTGGGCTTCGAAGAGAAGGGGAATGACGGCGATGGGAGGGAGAGGAGAAGAAGGAAGAGGGAAGATGGAAGAAGGAAGAAGTGCGGAATTTTCATCTTCTTGCTTTTCTGTACCGCACGAAAAAAACGCCGAAGCAACCACACTTCTTCCTTCTTCCCTCTTCCTTCTTCCTTTCCTTCCACCTTCTTCCTTATTCCTTCTTCCCTTCCCCAAGAATTCCTCAATCCTCTCCTTCACGATCGGATGAATCTTCGCTTCGAGGGCGCGGCGCTTCGCGGGGTCGGCAAAGACCTCGGCGGCGAGACGCTTGCGCTCCGCCGGATCGGGAATCAGCTCGTGAACGATGTCGTCGGCATCGACCGTCTCGACGCCGAACTCGTTCAGATAATGCGAAAGGAGGGACTTGCCGCAGGCAATCCCTCCCGTAAGACAGATCTTCAGCTGTCCGTTCACTCGGCCTTGGGGGCGGGCTTCACCTCGGCGTCTTCCGTCCGACCGCTGTTCATCGAGAGCTCGCGGCCCGACGGCGTGATCAGGCGGCCCGTCACGAAGATGAGCAGGTTGCGCTTCGTCGTCTTCTCCGCATGGCTGCGGAAGAGGCGCCCGATGTACGGCAGGTCGCCGAGGAACGGGATCTTGTCGTCCATCGCCTTGCGCGCCTCGGTGATGAGGCCGCCCATGACGACCGTCGCGCCCGGCGTGATCGAGACCTTCGACTCGATCGAGCGCACGTGGAAGAACGGCTGCTGCATCGGCGCGTCATACCACGTCATCGTCGAGGAGGAGGACGTGGAGACGTTCGCCGCCGCATCCGTCGCCGAGGCGACGACGTTCTTCGCCAAGGCCGCCGTCTCGTCCGGCGTCAGCGTCGCGCCGATCTGCGCGAGGGCCGTCGACATGCCCGTGAAGATGTTTCCGATGTCGGCCATCGTGCCGGACGACGTGTTGCCCGTGAACGGGATGCGCATGCCGTAGTTGTACCAGATCGGCTCATCGATCACCGCCGGCTTCAGCTCCAGGTCGATCGTGCCGCCGTTCGCCTCGGAGTAGGTCGGGATGACGTCGAGGATGACGCCGACCTCGCGCATCGTGAAGTTCTGCGGCTCGACGACGGCGAGAATCGCCGACTGCCCGCCGCCGGACGTGCCGCCCGACGAGCCCGACGAGCTCGACTGGAGCTGCACGTTGTAGTCCTGCGGGTAGATGTATTCCGTGACGACCTTGATGACGGCCTGTTCGCCCGACTTCGTGACGACCTTCGGGGCCGAGAGGAGGTCGGTGTCGCTGCGCTGCGAGAGCATGTGCAGGATCATCGAGAGGTCGGCCTGGCCGAGGAAGGCGTTCACGCGCATGAACTGGTCGTTGTTCGACGCCGCCTCGCCCGAGATGTGGTTGCCGACCGTCGAGAGGTAGCGGTTGCCGTTCTGGTAGTCCGACGTGCCGCCGAAGGCGTCCACGCCCACCGTCCGATTCGCCCCGCCACGGCTGAACGTCGACGAGGTGGTCGCCGTGCCGATGGTGCGCGTACCGCCCTTGATCGTCTCGGTAATCGTCGTGCCGCCCTCCGTCCGCGTAATCACGCGATCCGGCACCGTGACCGTCTCGCCGCCCGTCGTCTCCGTGACGTATCCCGCGTTCTTCAGGCCCAGCGCCTTGCCGAGGCCAAAGCGATCCGTGAGCGGCATGTTGCTGTTGAGGATCCACTCGAAGCCGAGCGAGTTGAGGTCTTCCTGCGAGACTTCGACGAAGCGCGTCTCGATCTCGATGAGCTGCGGCTGGCCGCCGAGCTCGTCGAGGACCTTCTCGAACTCCGCAAGGTTCTCGCGCGTGTTGCGGACGTAGAGCTTGCCGAGGGCCTTGATGTGCTTGATCGACGAGCCTTCCGGCCACTTGACGCCCATCTCCTCGAAGAATGCCTTCCAGTCGCGGCCCGCGCTCTCCTCATCGTCCGACGACGCCTTCTTCTGGCGGTTGGACGCGCCGAAGCCGCCCATCTCCTTCATTTCCTCGGACGCGGAGTTGACGCGCTCGACGAACGCCTCCGGCACGTTGTACTTGCGCGAGAGGAGCTCGGCGGTCGACATGTCCTTCTGCATGACCATGACGATCGGGCCTCGGACGATGAACTTGTAGTCGACCGAGTCGCAGACGAGCTTCAGGGCATCATAGAACGAGATGTCGCTCGCGGTGATCTTCGGAATCGGCGGCAGGCCGTTCGCCGTCGCCTCGGAATCGTCCGACGCATTGGCCGAGAAGTCGTCGGCCGACGCCTCCTCCTGCGCCTGCTGCTTGATGGCCCCGACGGGGGTGCGCAGCACGAAGTTGAAGCCGCGCTTCTCAATCGGGATGTCGGGACGGTCGTAGTCGCGCGACGCCGTGCGGAAGAACTCGACGGCCTCGATGATCGTCGCCGGCGGCTTAAACTCAATCGTCGGCAGACGCATTTCCTTCATGCGCTTCTCGATGTCCTGCTCCATCGTGCGTTCGGGGTCTTCGCCCGCCTGCGACTTGACGGTCTCGGACGCCGTCTCGGACAGCTGCGCGGCGTTGACGGCGTAGACGGGACGCCACGCCTCGTCGACGTCGGCAATCATGCCGTCGCGGGCCGCCACGCGCTCCTGCTGGAGGATCGTCTGGCGCTTGTTCTGGATTGCGCGGCGCAGACGAATCGCCTCCTGGTTGTACGGGTCGCTCTTCAGCACGCTTTCGCACTCGTCGAGCGCGCGCGACATGTCACGCAGCGCGAGATACTGGCGCGCGCGGCGCAGATGGCGGCGGAAGACTTCGCGTTCCGCCTTGTAGTCCTCGTCGTTGCGGCGCTGGGAGGCCTCCGAGAAATCGGTCTTGGCGACATCGACGTCGCTCTGCGCCGTCCACTTCTCCAGGGCGCGGCGCGCCTTCGGGTGGCGCATCTCCAGAGCCTTCTGCATCAGATCGACGGCTTTCGCGCGGCGGCCGATCTCGTCTTCCTGCAGCGCGGCGCGGTACAGGCCCTCGGCGATGCCCTGGTCGCACTCCTTGCGCAACGCCCTCGACGACGGGCTGTCGTTCAGGAACTTGATCGCGAGGCCGTAGTGGCGCACCGCGTCGGTGAACTCCTTCGTCTCCATGCTTGCGCGCGCCGCAAGGACTTCGCGCTTCGCCTGCGTGTCGAGCGACTCGCGGCGCAGACGCTCGGTCGTCGCGATGTTCTCCAGCAGTTCCGACTCCGGATGCAGCTTCTTCGGCTTCGCAGGCTTGGCGACGGCCTTCTCGGCCGTGGCGGCCTCTTCGACCGCTTTCGCCTTCGGCTCTGCCGTCCCGTCGGCCGCAGCAACGCCTGTCGCCTTCGGCACAGTCTTGGACGCCGCCTCCTCTTCGGCCAGCTGGTCGAGGAGATTCAGCACGTCGTCGACCTTGTCGGCAGTCGTGGCGGCCTCTTCGACCTCTTTCGCCTTCGGCTCAGCCGTCTCATCCGCCGCAGCAGGTTCAGCCGCCGCTTTCGCCACCGGGGCTTCCGCCGCCGCCGGAGCCTCTTCCTCTGCCTTGGCCTCATCGGCCTTCGGCTCTTCGGCAGCCGGAGCGGCTTCCTTCGCCGCCGGTTCGTCGGCCTCAGCCGCCTCCGCCTCTGCGGCCTTGGGAGCGGCGGCCGCCGCCGGCTTCCCAGCCGGTTGCGCCGTTTCGCCCTCAAGATCCTTGAGCAGATCATCGAGGTCATCCTGCGCCGACGCGCAGAGAGAAGCCATTGACATTGCCAACGCCGCACTGCACGCGACAATCATTTTGAAGTTCGTCATTTAAACCACCTATTCGTTATTGTGAGTAGTAGTATACAATATCTTTTCTCACTGTTCAAGGGCTTCAAGGGCTTCGAGGGTCCGACGCCTGCCGGAACGCACATTCTCGAACGTCACTTTCGCGCCCTTGCCGACCGGCAAGATCTCGGCGACCCTGTATTTTTCGCCGTTCAAGTCCAGCTCCGTCCCCGGCACGGCCTCGAACGTCGTCAGCCCGCCGCGCTCGTAGGCCAGCGAGACCATGACGTCGACCGGCTGCGGCTTGACGCGCTTGTCCTGCGCAATCACGAGCGTGACGGCCTTCTTGTCCGTCTTGCGCACGAGCGTGACTTCCGACACGTCGTCCGTCACGAACAGGCCCTTCATGCCCTTGCGCGGACGCTTCACCTCCTTCTTCACGTACGCCTTGAGCACATAGCCCGACGGGATCTTCACGCTCGCGCCGATCTCCTCGCCGATGACCGCCGTGAGCGTCCGCCCGAGGCGCCCGTAGTCGTCGCGCTGCTTCGGGTCGAAGAACTCGCACCGCCAGCCCGACGGGATCTTCGTCGCCTTCGTGAAGACGAACGGCAGGTAGGTCTCCTTGAGCGGCAGGACGATCTTGACCGAGTCGAGGTAGTCCGGATGGTCGCGCGGATCGGTCGGATCCGTCTTCGCGAGGTACTCCTCCAGGTTCGTGAAGCCGTCGCCGTCCTTGTCGGCGTTCGCGTCCGCTGGATCGTTGGGATTCAGGCCATAGCGCCTCTCCCACTCGTCCGGCATGCCGTCGCCGTCGGCGTCGAGGACGACCTTCTTCTCCTCTTCCTGCTTCTCGCCGCAGAAGGGGCAGTTCGGGAAGGCCCTGACGTCGCCGGGAATCGCCTTGTGGCACTTCTTGCACTTGACGCGGCGTTCGCTCGCGAGGAACGAGGCGCTCGTGCCCGTCAGCTCGTTCACGACCGTCGGGCTCTTCACGAGGCGCGTCGCGCTTTCGTACGCCGTCATGTCGACGGCCGAGACGCCCGTCTCCGACGGCCTCATGCGACTGACCGCCTGCGCGGCGTTCGCGGCGGCCGTCTCCGGGTCGTCGCCCTGCGAGAGGGCAAAGAAGGCGATGCCGCCCACGAGGGCCAGCACGCCGACGGCGGCGGCGATCCTGTCATAGTTTGCCGCGAAGAAATTGCGGTTTCTCATTTCTCACTCTCCTTCTCTTCGTCCATCAGCGACCTGAAGTCGTAGACGGTCAGCGTCAGCGTAACCGTGAACGGCGCGTCCAGCAGCGGATCCGTGACGATGCCGCTCTTCGACTCGGCCTCCGGCTTCTTCTCCTCGACGACCGCCGCGCCGCGCCGGCCGCGCCGACCGCGCGCCGCCGGCCGCGCCGCGTCGCCGCGCTTCTCGCCGCCGCCCAGCGCCTCGGCGATCGGATCGTCCGTCCGCGCGAGCGTGAAGCCGTCGATGACCATGAACCGTTCGTTCGTGCCGAGCGCGTTGACGACCTTGACGAACGCCGGCGCGCGCGTCGTGAACGTGAAGACGTAGGAGCAGGCGGACGGCGGGACGACCGCCGGCAGCGACGCCGGACGCTTCTTCGCCGCCGGCTTCTTGCCGCCCTTCTTCTCCGGCTCCTTCGGCGCCTCGGCGGCGGGCGCCGTCGTGAACGCGATGTTTTCGAGTTCGGCGATGCCGCAGGCGCTCAGCGTCTCGACGACGAGCATGACGTCGTCCCACCGGCGCTGAAGATCCGGCAGCTCGGCGTCCGTCGGCATCTTGCCCTCGACGATGTAGCCGCTGAACGGCCCGTACGCGAACTCAGGCTTCACGAGGACGCCGTTCACCGCGCCCGGCAGGGCCGAGAGCCGCTTCGCGTCAGCAATGAGATCCGTCTTGAACTGCGCGGGCGTCATCTTGCGGATCGGCCGGTCGCCGCGCGCGGCCAGCTTCTCCGCCTCCGTCCGCCACGCCGCGACGCGCGTCGCGTTCGACTCGATCGCCCGCACGCTCGCCGGACAGGGGTAGACGCTCTTGCGCGAGAGCGTCCGGGCCTTCGACTGGACGGCCTCCAGGCCGTCCGTGCCCTCGTCAATGTCGCCTTCCAGCGCCGCGACCTTTGCCGAATAGGCGCTCCAGGTGAAATAGGCCATCGCCAGCACGGCGAGCCCGATTACGCCGCCCGAGACGGCCAGTATCATTCGGTTCCTGTTCATTTGAATTTCAGCTCCACCGTGAATTGTTCGACCTGCGCGTCCTTGCCGATCGCGCTCATGTCCGAGATCTTGACCGTGTTGGCGTCGATGCAGGGACGGCCCTTGAGCTTGTCGACGACGAGCTCGCCCGGCGTCTTGCCCGCCTGGCCCTTGACGCGATCGCTCCAGTAGCGCACCGTGAGGCGGCCGTCGTCCCAGCGCGCGATCCACATGCCGGGCAGGAGGGAGTCGCGCACCGCGTTGATGCGCTGCGCGGCGGCCGCGCGCGCGACGAGCAGCTTCCGCAGCGACGCAGCGTCCTCTTCGGCGGCCGCGAACTTCTCCTCGGCGGCCTTGACCTTGCGGTCGGACGCCGTCAGCGACTCGACCTGCGCCTGCACGGCGTCGCGCTGCGCGGCGACGACCTCCGCCTGGCGGTTGATCGCGAGCATCACGAGGACGAGCGCGGCCACGAGCGCCGCGCCGCCCGCGATGACGAACGGGATCTTGGCCTTCTCGGCCTTCGCCTCGACGAGGGACGGCGGCAGCAGGTTGATCGCGAAGCGCGCGAGGCCCGCCTCATGCAGGGCGAGGCCCGCCGTCGCCGCGATCAGCGCACCGTCCGTCTCCAGCGCGGCGGCATCAACCTTGGGGCCGACGGACACGGCCGCAAACGGGTCGAAGTAGGCGACCTCGATCTGCAGCGACTCCTGGAAGAAGGCGTCGATCTGCGGCAGAAGCGCGGTGCCGCCCGTCAGGTAGAGATGCGTCGGCGCGGTGCCGCCCTGCTGGCTGCGGTAGAAGTTGATCGAGCGCGAGATCTCGGCGTTGAGGCGCGTCATCACCGCGCGGCAGGCCTTCGAGATGCGGTCGGCGACCTCGTCGTCGTCTTCCGTCACGCCGCCCATCGAGACGTAGCCCTTCGACTGCTTGAGCTGCTCGGCCTCCTCGGTCGAGCAGCCGAGCGCGGCGGCGATCTCCTTCGTGACGGCATTGCCGGCGACGGGAATCGAGCGGTTGTAGATCTTGTCGCCCTCGATGATCACGAGCGACGTCGTCTTCGAGCCGATGTCGAGGAGGACGCTGCACGAGCCGTCGTCGCCGATCGCGTGGCGCAGGGCGTTCGTCAGCGCGAGCGGCGCGACGTCGACGAGCTCCGGCGAGAAGCCGGCGGCGGCCACGGCGGCCGTCAGCGCCTCGACCTGGTCGACCTTCGCGGCGACGATCATCACCGACTTGTCACCCGTCTCCGTGTCGCCCAGCACCTGGCGGTCGCAGACCATCTCGTCGATCGGGAACGGGATGTTCTGCTCGATCTCGTAGCGCACCATCTGCTCGAACTTCTCCGAGCCGCCCGCCAGCGGAATCGCGGCAAAGCGCGGGAACACCATCTGGCCGGAAATCGCGATCGCGATCTTGCCGGGGCGGATGCCCTTCGCGTGCACGATCTCCTGGATCGCGGGCGTGAGGATCGCATGGGCGTCGCCGCCGTCCAGCGGCGCGGCGAGCGTCGCCGTGCCGTAGTTGACGAGCGTCAGCGCGCCTTTCGCGCCGGCCTCGTACTCGGCGAGCTCGATGTTGGCCGCGCCGATGTTGAGTGTGAGTAGTCGCTTGGACATGAAAGGAATTCCTTTGATTTAAGGAAGAAGGAAAAAGGAAGAGGGAAGAAGTGCGGATGTCAACCTTTCGCCGTTTGCTGAAAATGCCGAAGCTTCCATACTTATTTCCCTTTTCCTTCTTACTTCTTCCCTCTTTCTTACTGCACCGTCGACTCGTAGTCATTCGGGTAGACGAGCGCCCAAATCGTCTTCGAGCGATCAACCAGGCCCTGACGCCGCTCGATCATCGGCTTGCCGTTCTGCTGCGCGTCCATGATCTTCGGCTCGGCCCAGAAGTCCATATTGGACGGAATGCCCTTGATCTCGCTCACGGTGCCCTTCGCCAGCACGTCGCCGTTCTCGTTCGAGATCTCAATGCCGATCGCCTTCGGCTCGCCGTACCGCTCCAGGTAGCTCGGCGGCAGGCAGACGGATGCGCCGTGCGTGCCGGCCGGGATGTTGAAGTAGGTGGTCGTCGTCGTGAAGTAGCTGTACGGCGCGTTCTTCTCGCGGTTGCCCTTGTTCTCCGTCGCCGTCTTGGAGTCGAGCAGGACGTGCCACGTGAACGTGAGCTGTTCAAGGAACTTCGAGGTGTCCGTGCCGAACGTCGTGTAGGCCATGTTGATGACAATCCACTTGCGCGGCTTCTTGAAGACCATCTGCTGCCCGTTGATGTTCGGCGGGAACAGGAGGTTCTGCGGGCCAAGGCGCGGCGGCTGGTCAATCAGCAGCTTCGCCGCACGCCCCGTCGTCGACGGGCCATCGTCGTTTCCGGCCATCGCCTGGGCGCCCTTCTTGGTGCGCGGCGCCGCGACCACCGCAGAGGCCGCCAGCATCGCAATCGTCACAATCATCAGCTTCTTCATGTTCGTGTTCCTTTCTTTTTTTGGTTGGACTTAATGAAATTGGATTTTATTTTCGACGGACGCGAGGGACGAGAGAGACGAGAGGGGCGAGAGGGACCAGAGGCCGTTGGTCTCTCGCTGTTGCATTTGTCTCTTTACGCTCTTGTCTCTCATGTCATTTGTCCCTCGTGTCAGTGCGAGTCACATCACCTTCATCTTCGGAAGGTCCTGAATGTCGACCAGCCCCACGACGCGGCCTTCCGCGTCGCAGACGGGCAGGTCGTCGATGCGCATCCGCTCGAAGACCTTCAGCAGTTCCGCCGCATAGGCGTCGTCATGAACGAACTTGGGCGATTCCGTCATGACCGCCGAGATCGGGCGGGAGAGAAGGTGAGAAATCGTCGAATAATCGAATTGTCGAATTGGACGAATTGTCGAATCGGGATCGGGGGTTTGTCGAATTGTCGAATCTCGATCATTATTCATTCGATCATTCGACAATTCGATTATTCGATTATTTCCAAGACTCATCACACGCCGGAAGTCGCCGTCGGTGAAGATGCCGAGAAGCTTGCCCGCCGCATCGGCGACAACCGCCGCGCCGCCCTGCGCCTTCGTCATCGCCATGACCGCCTCCATCACCGTCGCCGTCGGCGCGACCTTCGCGAGACGGTCGCCCGTGCGCATGATGTCCGCGACCTTCAGGACGAGCGCGCGACCGATTGCGCCAGCCGGATGGTTCGCCGCGTAGTCCGCGAGCGAGAACTTCTGCGCGTCGATCATCACCATCGCGAGCGCGTCGCCCATCGCGAGGGTCGCCGTGACCGAGTTCGTCGGCGCCATGCCGAAGGGACACGCCTCCTTGCCGCAGGGGATCTCCACGTGCAGGTCGGCGAGTCGCGCGAGCGTCGACTGCGGATTGCCCGTGAGCGCGATGACCTTCAGCCCGTGACGGCGGATCGCCGGGATGAGCCGCACGACCTCCTCCGACTCGCCGCTGAACGAGAGCGCGATCAGCAGGTCGCGCGACGCGACCATGCCAAGGTCGCCGTGCATCGCCTGCACGGGATTGAGGACAATCGAGCGCGTCCCCGTCGAGGCGAAGATGGCGCTCATCTTCTCCGCGACGTGCAGGTTCTTGCCGACGCCCGTGACGACGACGAGCCCGTCGTTCGCCACGCAGTCCTGCATGAGGCGAATGGCCGAAACGAACGACGCGCCGAGCGAATCGCGGGTCTTCTTCAGCCCCTCGATTTCGACGTCGAAGACTTGCTTCGCGCGCGTGATCATCTCGTTTTCGGTCATCAAGGTCAAACGTTTAGAATTTAAGGGTCGAAGGAAAAGGGAAAAAGGAAGAAGGAAGAAGTGCGGATGGCATCTCCTTTTTCTGTTCAGCAATATTCAGTCGTTGCCTTTCCATACTTTTTCCTTCTTACTTCTTCCTTCTTACTTTACTTCGTCGTGCTCTGGAGCAGCGTGACGCACATCGTGCCGACGATGTCCTCCGCCGAGCAGCCGCGCGAGAGGTCATTCATCGCCTTCGCGAGCCCCTGCAGGTTCGGGCCGATCGCGTCCGCCTCGCCGAGGCGCTGCGCGATCTTGTAGCCGATGTTGCCCGCCTGGAGGTCGGGGAAGATGAAGACGTTCGCGTCGCCCTGGATCGCGCCGTCCCGGTTCTTCTGCTTTCCGACCGACGGCACGATGGCCGCGTCGAACTGCAGTTCGCCGTCCATCCGGATGCCCTTCTCGGCGAAGACGGGCTTCGCAAGCGCAACCGCCTTCTGCACCTTCTCGACGAGCTCGCCGCCGGCGGAGCCCTTCGTGGAGAACGAGAGGTACGCGACCTTCGGCTCGTTGCCCGTCAGGTCCCTGTACGTCTGCGCCGTCGCGAGGCCGATGTCGACAAGCTGCTCGGCCGTCGGGTTGGGGATGACGGCGCAGTCGCCGAACGCGAGCACGCTGTCGCCCGAGGCCGTCGGTTTCTTGAGGTCGAGAATGAAGCACGAGGAGGCCGTCTTCACGCCCTTCTGCGTGCCGAGCGTGTGGAACGCCGCGCGCAGCATGTCGCCCGTCGAGGCGATGGAGCCGGCGACGAGTCCGTTGACGCGACCGAGCTTGACCATCATGCCGCCGAAGTAGATGCGCTTCGTGCGAAGCGTCTTCTGCGCCCCGGCGAGGTCGATGACCTTCTGCTTCTCGGCGGGCTTGCGCGACTCCTTCGCGTTCCAGGCCTCCAGGTAGGCGGCTTCGAGTTCCGCGTCGCCCTGCGTGTAGTCGATGACCTTGATGTTGCGGTCAGCGAGCTTCAGGCCCGCCTTCGCCTCAGCGTCGGCGATCTCCGCCGCCGTGCCGAGCACGACCGGCGTGCAGATGTGGCGGTCGACGACGGCACAGGCCGCCGTGATGACGCGCGGGTCATGGCCCTCCGGCAGAACGACCGTGCCGTTCAGCTTCGCTGCCTTTTCGATGATGTTCTTGATTGCGTTCATAAGTTAGCTCTTTTTGATTAAGGAAGAAGGAAGAGGGAAAAAGGAAGAAGTACGGAAAGTACAACTTCTTCCTTCTTCCTTTTTACTTCTTACTTTCTCCCAAGACCCTTACCGTATCCCTTGCAATCATCAGCTCCTCGTTCGTCGGGATGACCACGACGGGGATCTTCGAGTCCTTCGTCGAGATGACCTTCAGCTCGCCGCGCACCTTGTTCGCCGCCTTGTCGAGCTTGATGCCGAGCGCGCCGAGGCGCTTCAGGATGCGTTCGCGCACCTCCGACGAGTTCTCGCCGATGCCGCCCGTCAGGACGATCGCGTCCGCCCCGCCGACGATCGTGTTGTAGCCGCCGATGTAGAGCGCGACGCGGTAGGCGAGCATCTCCAGCGCGAGCTCGGCCATCTTGTCGCCCTTGTCGGCCTTCGCGCAGATGTCGCGGCAGTCGCTCGACCCCGTGAGCGCGAGCAGGCCCGACTTCTTGTTGAGAAGCGTGTCGGCCTGTTCGGGCGTGAGGTGCTCGGCCTCCATGATCGCCAGGACGGCCGCCGCGTCGATGTTGCCGCAGCGCGTGCCCATCACGAGGCCGGCGAGCGGCGTGAGGCCCATCGTCGTGTCGACGACCTGGCCGTTCTTGATCGCCGCGAGCGAGCTGCCGTTGCCGAGGTGGCACGTGACGAGGTTCACCTTCGACAGCGGCTTCTTCAGGAACTTCGCCGCCGCGAGCGTCACGAACTTGTGCGACGTGCCGTGGAAGCCGTACTTGCGGATGCCGAGCTTCCTGTAGTACTTCGGGTCGATTGCGTACATGCCCGCGCAGTCCGGCATCGTCGCGATGTGGAAGGCCGTGTCGAAGACGCCGACGTTCGGGACGCCCTTGAAGATCTTCTCGCACGCCTCGATGCCGCCGAGGTTCGCCGGCATGTGCAGGGGGCCGAACTTGACGAGCTTCTTCGCCTTCGCCATGTTCGCCTTGCTCATGAGCGCCGAGTCCTTGAAGACCTCGCCGCCGTGGAGGACGCGGTGGCCGATCGCGTCGATGCCCTGCGCCTTGTCGCCGAGTTCGGCGACGACCTGCTTCAGGGCCTCGGCGTGATCCTTCGGGCCGCCGCAGCCGATGCGCTCGATGACACCCTTCGCGAGGCGCGTCTCGGTCTTCATGTCGAAGAGCTGGTACTTGAGCGAGCTGGAGCCCGAGTTGATGACGAGAACTTTGCGAATTTCCTTTTTCATCATGGTGTTTTTTGATTCCGGTTTCAGATTTGTCCTTTTCCCTTCCCGTCTGTCCGTCGTCCTTCGTTTGCCGTCCCTCCTTCGAGAGCCTCGGACAAAGGACAGCCGACAGCGGACAAACGGGAATTCATCTCATTCGATCATTCAGTCATTCGATTATTCGATTTTTGCTCAATCTCCACCTTGTAGAAGCCGCCGGTCGCCTCGACGTCGGGCATCTTGACGCGGATGACGCCCGACTTCACGGTGTCGCCCGAAATCGTGACCTTTTCCGTCGCGACCGTCTGCCAGTTGGCGGCCAGCGTCGCGGTGTGCAGCACCTTCACCGTGACCGTCGAGCCGACCGCGACGCGATAGATCGACGAGGCGGCTTCAGACGCGGCCAGTTCGCCCGAGACCGTGAGCGCGACTTCGCCCGCCGCCGTGTCGAACGCGAGGCCGGAGATCACCAGCGTGCCGTCCGCGAAGACGGGATCCACGCTGAGGGCCCCCGTCGCCGGATCGACCGCCAGGTTCGCGGGCGTGCCGAGCGCGAGCGACGCGAAGGACGCGGACGAGCGGAAGGCGTTCAGGACGCCCTGCGCCATCAGGCCGGCCGACGGCAGCTTGTTGTCGTTGACTTCCGTCAGCAGGCTGTGCACCAGCGTGTTGTTGACCCACAGTTCGCCGGCTCCCGTCTGATCCAGCTCCGCGACGCCGCGCGCCTTGAGGAACGAGCCGTCCTTGCGCGCGGCATCCGTCGCCATCACGTATTCCCACGCATCCGGCAGGTTGTCGCCGTCCGTGTCGGCGTCCTCGATGTAGATCGTGACCGCCTTGCCCGTGCCGAACGAGTCGCCAAACCTGACGGCCACCGGGTTCAGGTAATCGGCGGTCGAGCCGTCGCGGGCGCAGAGGTAGCCCATCGACTCCCACTTGTCCCAGACGCCGTTGCCGTTCGAGTCTACGAACGCCTGCAGGTAGTACGTGCCCTTCGGGAGGCCGAGGAGGCGGCAGTTCACGCCGTCGGCATCCGTCGCCGTGACGCAGGCGCCGCCGACCGGCGCGCCCGTGAAGTCCGGCGACGTGTAGGCCCGGACGCGGACGACCGCCCCGTTCGTCACGGCGCTCGGCCCGTAGTAGCGAACCGACGCCGGGATCGTCCCGGTCTCGTAGCCGTTCGTCTGCACGCCCATGAGGAACGTGCCGCCGTCCACGAAGGCGTCGTCCTTGTACTTCGCGTTGTAGGCCGACACCGACCACGCATACGTCTGGCCGTTCTCGAAGACGCCCGTCGCGCCCGTCGGCGTGTCGCCGACGAACAGCGGCGCCGCCCACGTGTAGACGCCGTTCGCGTCCGCCGCCGGCATGCGCAGGTAGTCGCTCGTCCACTTGAACGTGCCCGTCTCGTTCGTGACCGAGACCTTGAACGCCGTGTAGCCGTTGGCGTTGTAGGGCATCGTCCACGAGAAGGTCGGACGGCCCACCAGGATCACGCCGTTGCCCTCGGCGGTCTGCTGCGGCACCGGCAGGTTGCGCACGCTGTCGAACCAGCGCACCGGCATCACCTGCGAGATGTTGCTGTCCCCGCTGCCCGAATTGACGTCCTCGTTTCCGATGACGATCCGGTAGACCACGCCGATAAGTTCGCCGATCCGATAGGTCTGGGACGGGTTGGAGGCCGACGGAATCTCGCCGTTGCTGATCTTGCTCACGATGTCGTCGTACAGGGTCTCCCAGTCGACGTCCAGCGCGCCCTTCGCGAGGAAGTTGGCCTCCGAGATCCACGGGTTCACGGCCGCATTGACGTGCTGATCGAGCAGCACGCGGCGCTCGCCGTCGCCGACGCTGCTCACGTACGCCTGGCCCGTCGTGCCGATCAGCATGTGCCGCACGACGCGGATGCGGTCGTAGACGCCGCCGCTCGGCTTCGACTCCGACACGAAGTTCGTGTAGTTGCCGCTTTCCGTGCCATAGAGCGCCGAGCGGTCGTCGAGGCCCTTGATCGGGTCGACGCGCGTGAAGATCGGCGTCGTGTCGGTCAGCATGATGTCGGCCGACGTGCCCTTCCACGAGACGTCCACGCCCGCGACGCAGCCGTAGGGCTCGCCCGCCGTGTAGGCGCCGTCACCGTCCAGGTCGGCAAAGGCGATGATCGTGTTCAGGCCCTCGCGGACATGGCCCGTCGTGGCCTTGCCGAGGAAGAGCTTGCGCGGCAGGCCCACCGCCTCGTTCACCGTGTAGGAGATGCGGAAGGTCTGGTCTTCGAGCGAGGCGTAGTCCGCCGTGTTCGTCGCGTTGATCGAGTAGGTATTCGCAAAGACGCCAAGGTCAATGTCGAACGCGCCGGAGGTCAAGTCGATCGTGCCCAGCTCCAACTTGGACGGGACATAGATCCACGTCGCGGTCTTGCCGTCTTCCGCACGCCACAGTTCGAGATCCTGAAGCGCGTTGTAGTCGGAGGACGTCGAAATCAGCGACACGTTCTCCTCGCCGTACTTCTGCTGATCGGCCGTGAACTCGGCGAGCGTCCCGCGCTTGACGGCCACCTTCTGGCTGCCGGCCGTGCCGGTGTAGAGACGCCAGCTGACCGTCGTGCCCGACGGATCGTGGCAGAACTCCAGCTTCACCGAGTCCTTGTTGACGTAGCCCGGCGCGAGCGTGCCGATCGCATGGCGGTTCGACCACCGGCCCAGCGAATGGGTGTAGACCGTCGCCGTGGACGACGACGCGGTTCCGCTGCCGGTTGTCGTGTCGCCGGACGACGAGCCGATGCTGAAGGTCGCGTCCATGCCGTTCTCGAACGTGCCGGACGTCGTCATCTGCACGACGAGCGGGGCCTTCTCGACCATTTCGCTGCGCGAGCCGCTGTAGCGCAGCGTCAGCGCGATCGTCGGGATCGGGTAGTCCGCCACCAGCTCGTCGGAGCCGACGTAGTGCGACTGCTGGTCGGCGATGATCGGCATCACCTGCTTCGCGTAGCGATTCTCGCTGCGGTTCGACCAGCCGTCGCCGTCGGCGTCCGCATACGGGTCGTACTTCAGGCGCGAGGCGAAGTCGTCCGAATAGAGGGCCTCCCAGCTGTCGTCCACGAGGTCGTGGTCGGTGAAGATCTCGCCGACGTAGAGGTCGCCGACCTGGAAGAAGTAGTCGGGCACGCCCGGATTGACCGAGTCGGCGCGCGTCGGGTCGAACACCTTGCCGGCGAACTTGAAGACCTCGGAGAGGAGGTACTCGACATAGTTCGGCAGGCCGTCGTGGTCATGGTCGTCCAGCGCGGACTCGCCCTTGATGCCGTACAGCTCCGTCCACCAGTCCGGCAGGCCGAGGCGGTCGGCGTCCGCCGTCTGGCGGTGATCGTCCGACCCGATGACGGCATTGCCGTTGGCGTCCCTGTGCGAGCCCTTCGCGAGGTCGCGCAGATACGCCTCGCCGGCCGTGATCAGGAGGCCGTCGTAGTCGACGATCGTGTCCCAGGAGATGAACTCGCTGGACGGCATGTCATCGCGGCGGTAGTTCTGATCGGCATACTCCTCCCACCAGTCCGGGAGGCCGTCGTTGTCCGAGTCGGGGCCCGAGATCTCCCAGACGGAAGACGCGCCCTGCTCGTCCCAGAAGCCGACCGTCGCGTCGCAGTACTTCGCATACGCGCCGCCGAGCGGCAGCAGGTCGTCGCCCATCTGGTTGAGGTGGCGGCCCGTGAACTCGTAGAGCAGATGGAAGCGGCTCGAGTCGCCGAGGTCGTTGACGAGACGGTGGCGGGAGGCGGTCGTCTGATAGGCGGCGGTGGTGTCGATCCGGTTCAGCGTCATCTGCGTCCAGCGCGAGACCGGCTCGGCCGTGCGGGCGAACGAGTAGACGCCCTGAAGCGCGCCCTTGAAGTCTTCGCTCCAGTAGATCGAGTCGAGCGTCGTGCCGTCGAAGCGCGGCAGGTGCGCGACCGTGTTCGGCACCCACGACACCCACGCCGGGCTGTCATAGACCGAACCGTAGCCGGCAAACGGGCCAGACCCCGCGAGCACCGTCTTCCACCACGGGATCTCGTAGCCCTCCGGGCGGCTGACCGGGGCCTTCGCGCCCGTGTCGCCGAAGCCGTGCGGCTCTTTGGCGACGCTCGCCGCGTCGACGCCGCCGAAGAGCGAGTCGAACGAGTAGTGGTAGCGCAATTCGGGCGTGACGTCATAGTCGTTCCCGCTCGCGTCCTTCGCGTAGCGGTGCTTGCCGGCGACCCAGTCGGCGTAGAAGGCGTTGCGGTTCTCCTGCGCAAGCGCGGACGTGTAGCGCGTCTTCATCGTCGCGCGGATCTCGTCGATCGTGCGCGCGCCGTCCCAGACGCGGATCTCGTCCACATAGCCCGTGTAGAAGTTCTTGTAGCGGCTGAAGCCCACCGCGTTCAGCACGTTCAGGTGCCAGAAGTAGTTGCCGCCGAGGTCGCCGCGTCCCTTCGCGCTCGCGCCGACCAGCAGGGCTTTGTAGGCGTATTCGCGGTCGGACCAGTACGTCTGCGACTCCGAGCGGACGCTGATCGCGCTCGAGCCGTATTCGGGCTGGAGGCCGGACGTCTTGCTGCCGACGGCGTTCCCGTTCACGTAGAGGACGAGATCGCGCCCGTCATAGGTCGCCGCGAGGTGCGTCCACACGCCCGCGACCGCCTCGGTCGGCGAAACGACCTCGACCTGGTTGTTGGCGACCGTGCCGTTCGGGTCGAAGCAGGTGTACCACCTGCCGCCCCGGATCGCCAGCTGGAAGTTGCGGCGGAGGAACTCCTCGTCACCGACATTCGACGGCGACGACCAGATGACGCGCTCAAGGATCGTCGCGTCGTCCGCCACCGTGTCGGGGCAGACCCAGCACTCGACGGTGTACTGGAGGAACGACATGTCGTCGGGATAGGCGCGCGCGCCGACCGGATGGACCTCCGGCACGTACGGCATCGACTGGAGGAGCGAGGGCTTCGCCGGGCCCTGGAAGTACATCGCCTGACGGCGCACGGGCGAATCGCTGTCCTGCGGATCGCTGCCGCCGCGGCGGAACTTGCCCTCCTTCTCCGCGTAGTCGCTCAGGCCGTCGTGGTCGGTGTCATAGCCCTCGTTCTCCTCGAACGAGAAGATCCAGTTCTCCTCGCCCGTCTGGGCCATGTACCAGGGATCCGGCAGGAAGGCCGTGAAGAGGAAGAGGTCGCCGCTCTGGTCCTTGGCGCGGACATAGCAGTCGAAGTCGCGGAAGAAGTACTCGACGCCATCCTTCTTGAACGACGCGCCGCCGAGGTTGGCTACGTACTTGCGCGTCGGCAGGCGCCAGAACATGCGGACGAGCGAGTTCGAGTACGTGGAGTCCGTCATCCACAGCGGCGTCGGGTCGGTGTGCAGCCACGTCGTCGTGCCGACCTCCGGCATCAGGGCCTCGACCTGGTTGCGGATGTCGTCGCCGTCCGGGTCGGCGTCCGCCGCGCCCGCGAGCCACGGGAAGACCTCGAAGTCCATCGCGCCGCGCGGCGCCTTCGGCGGATTCTTCGTCCAGACATTACTTTCCGCCGTCTGCTTCTGCATGGTGTTGTCGCCGTACCAGGCGTCGTAAACGATGTCGCACGGGGCGTTCTTTTCGATCCGGACGCCGCTCGCGCCGAGCAGCGGGTTGAGGCCGTGGAAGAGCTCGTAGTAGTCGTCCATGCCGTCCTGGTCGGTGTCGGCCTTCGTCGGGTCGCAGCTGATGTACTTCGACGGGGCCGCCAGCATCTTGGTGTAGCCCATCTTCTCCATGATCGTCGGGGACCAGAGATCCGCGATCATCGTGTCGCCGCAGCGATCCTTGAAGATGTAGTAGGCGCCGCCCAGCCGTTCGCCGGAGACCGCCTCAAGGTACGCGCAGTCCCAGGCGTTCGTGACGCGCGAGAAGTAGGGCGCGCCCGACGCCTGGTCCGTCACGAGCCACGGGTTGTAGAGCGGGCTCGTCTTGTCCACGAGCGTCTTGTACCAAAACTCGTCCATGTCCGCGCACGCGAGCGCCGCGAGGTTCGGCTCGAAGCTGGCCTCGCCCTGGGCGTTGGTCGTCCAGTACAGCTCGGACGGGATGTAGTCCCACCGCGTGAACGGATCGTCGTAGCGCCAGCAGCGCATCGCGCCGACGAGGTATTCCTGCCAGTTCTCGAGGCCGTCGTGGTCGTAGTCGCGATTGACGAGCGAGGCGGCCGGCGCGCCGTAGTACGTGCGCGAGATCGTGTTCGAGGACGCCGAGCCGGAGGAGATCTCCTTCACGACCGGGCTGGTCGTGGCGTCGGCGACCGTGCCGTCCATGCCGTCCACGTAGCCGACGAGGCAGTTGCCGACGTCCGCGCCGCCCGCATCTTTCGCGTAGAGGCCGTCGAAGTCGGCGTAGTCGTCGGGATTGGCCAGCGTCTTGCCCGCGAACTGGGCCTCCCAGCCGTCCGGCAGACCGTCGAGGTCGGTATCGACCGAGCAGGGGTTCAGGCCGCCGCCCGGAATCGACGTCAGGTACGCGCCGGAGACGAGGCCGTCCGCCGGCGTCCCGTAGACGAACTTCCCGCCTTCCTCGCCGTCCTTCATGCCGTCGCCGTCGGTGTCCTCGTTCCACGGGTCGGTCGGGAAGAACTTGTTGAGCCAGTTCGCGTCCGCCGCCGGGCGCACGATCGTCGTCGAGACGTTCGTGTAGGCCGCACAGGAGTCCGTGCCGGCGAATTCGCGCCATTCGTTGAGGCCGTCCTCGTCCATCAGCGTGTCCGTATCATTCTGGCTGGCCGCCTTCGGAATCGTCGGGCTCATCGGCGCGTCCGGGCCGAGGATGCTGAAGACACGGGTTTCGCCGAGAAGCGACGCCTTCGTCGCCTTCGGGCCCGACATCACGTAGAGCTCCCAGCCGTCCGGCACGCCGTCACCGTCCGTATCGGCGCCATTCGTGTCGGAGAAGGCCGAGACCGTCGCGTTCGACGTGACGGACGACGAGTCGGCCGCATCGACCTGCGGCTCGTTCGGGCCGCACGGATTCGTCGTGTAGAGGCTGAAGATCGTCCGCCAGGGGCGGTCCTTCGTCGGCTCGACGTCGGATGCGTCGATGCAGCCGCTGTTCAGGTAGTAGGACATCAGCAGGAACTCGTCGTACGTCGTGTACGGGCGCGTCCGCGTCGAGACGCCCGCGTAGCCCGTGCCCGCCAGGAACTTGTCCGTCAGCAGGGCGCCGTCCCCGTCCTTGGTGGCCGTGCCCCAGCGCGCGGCGAGCGGGGTCTCCGACTTCCACGCCGTGCGCGGGTCGAACCCGAACTGCTGGTAGACGTAGGAGTGGATGTACGCGATCTTGCGCGTGTCGAGCGGTTCGGCCACGACGACCGCGCCCGCCGCGACGGCCTCGTGCCGCGCGACGACCAGCTCGCCGAAGTGGGCGGTCTCGTCCGTGCCGACGCCAACCGCCGCGTTGCCGTACACCCACGCGGCGTTGCAGCGCTCCTCGGCAATCGCGCCCGCGAGCTGACGCTCGACGTATTCCGTCGCCGTCGCGGCGTTGCGCACGAGCGTGCCCTTCGCGAGCCGCTTCGGCAGGCCGCGCACCACGGCGCCGGTGTCATCCGAGTAGGCGAACGCCTCCGTCGCCGCGATGTCGGCGTAGAGACGGCTGACGGCGACGCCGCCGATCGTCCCGGCATCGACGGCCGGCAGGGCCGCCGCGCGAATCGCGACCTTCACCCAGCTCGCGCCGTCCGTCCACAGGCCCGTGCCGTCGTAGGCCTCGCACGTCACGATGTCTTCCGTCACCGTCGTCTCGCTGACCGTGACGAGATCGGTGTCCGCAACGACGTACCACTGCACGCCGTCCGTGTCGCCGTCCGGCGTGGCGATGGCGAAGGAGACGGGGTATTCGAGATCCTCCGGCGAACGCTTCTCCGTCGCCAGCAGGACGTACTCGTCGCAGTACGGCTCGCCGCTGCTCCGGTAGATCGACGTGTAGGCCATGTGGTCGCCGTCGAAGTTGCGCTCCGCGTCGCAGGTGACGTTGTCGGTCGCGTACTTCAGCGGATCCGTCTTCGACACCATCACCTCGAAGCCGTCCGGCAGACCGTCGCCGTCGGTGTCGAAGTCAAACGGGTTCGTGCCGAGGGCGAGTTCCTCAAGATCGGTCAGGCCGTCGTTGTCGCTGTCGCGCGCGGCCGCCTCGTCGGCGCTGCCGCTCGGCAGACGTGGATTCATGAGGCGGGCGATCTCGGCGGACGTGATGACCGTGCCCGCGCCCGGATTGCGCGCGTCGAACCGGCGGCCCGTCTCGTAGAGGTGGTTCGTAACCAGCGTGCCGTTGAGCGCGCGCACTTCCAGGTAGCCGACCGTCGCGCGGTACCAGTGGTAGTACTCGAAGCCGTCCGGGAAGCCGTCCTCGTCGGTGTCTTCCAGCGTCGGGTCGGAGGGGCACTCCGGCGACCAGAGGTTCCAGTTCGTCGCATGCGTCGCGTCAATCCCAAGCGCCTGCGCGTACTCCAGCCACGCGAGATACTCGACCTTCGAGAGCGTGGACTTCGTGTCTGCATCCGGATCCGTGTAGACGCGGTCGGGCTTCACGCCCAGCAGCCCCACGCGTTCCGGCGCGTCGTTGAGGCCATAGCCGTAGCCGCGAATCTCAAGCGCCGCCGTGAACTTCGAGCCGTCCGGCAGGTAGTCCTCGTCGTCGTTGAACGACAGCAGCGACAGGAGGTCATCGCCCGTGACCGCGCCCGAATTGGGATCGTAGACGCCCATGCCGTACTTCTTCGCGTAGAGATCCGGGATGCCGTCCTGGTTGATGTCGCCCATGTTGTCGGAGGCGTACTTTTCGATGGAGAAGACGGCTTCCAGCTGGGTCAGCGCGTAGCCGCCCTCCTCGTCCTCGTCGGTCGGCAGGGTGACGAGGCGACCGGAGTCGTTCGCCTCGGACATTTCCGGCGCCGTCGTGTCATTGAGGTAGGCATCCGTCACGGTGCTGCCGGCATCTCCGCTGGACGTGATGACGAGCCACGTGTAGAGGAAGGAGTCGACGGGATTGCCGAACTCGTCCTTGCGCGCGTTGTACTTGTAGCCGCTCTCCCCGAGGCCAAGGCTGTTGCCAGAGGTGTTGATCGCCGTGTCGCGCGACACGTAGTAGCCCGTGCGCCCGTCCGGGTAGTGGAGGTTCGCGGCGGTGCCGTCGTCGATGTCGCCGACCTTGTAGCCGTAGCCAAAGACATCAAACGTCTTCTCCAGGCCGCAGTTGACCGTCGAGCTCCAGTTGTTGACCGGAATCGCCGACTTCGAGGCGGCCCACACGCGGCCTTCGCCACGACCACTGGCCTTCGTGTTGTAGCGGTCGCCCTTCGAGGCGCCATAGCCCGTCGCCGGGCCGTGCGCCACCAGCTTCATCGACTTCGACGCCTCGACGTCGTACGTCCACGTGGCGGTGGCGGTCTGGCCGTCCGGGTCAGTGATGATGAGGCGCACCGTCTGTCCCGCACCCGAAGACGAGAAGGTGGGCTTGAAGCCGGCCGCGCCGGCCGCAGCGGCGTCCATCGAATTGGAGTAGCTGTTCGGGCCCCAGCCGCCGCCGCCCTTGAACTCGACCTTCATGCCGCGCGTGAAGTCGTTCACGACGTCCGTGAAGCTCCACGTCAATGCCTCGTCGACCTGCCCGATCGCGACCTTGATGGCGTTCGTGCCCGGTTCGGGGTAAATCATGTCGAGAACAGGCTCCACGTTGTAGACCTTGATCGCCGACGGCGCGACGCCGAGGTAGTAGTCGCATGCGCGCTTGCCGCCGGAATTCGGCACGACCGTCTCCGTCAGGTTCGTCAGGACGGCCTTGAAGCCCGTCGTGCGCGAGTTGAGCGTACCGTCCATCGACTGGACGAAGATCGGCATTTCCGTCACGCGCCGCGGGAAGCGGATCGTGTAGCTGTCGTAGTCCTCGCCATTGAACGACTCCGTGCCGTTCGTCGTCACGTTGGCGCTGGTCTGCAGCTGGAAGAGCCCCGGCGCCTCCGCACCCGTCGCGTTCGGCGCGAGAAGGAGCTTCACGTACATGTCGAAGTCGCAGGCATTGAGGCCGAGCTTGACCGTGACCTGCGCCCCGCCGCCGGCCTCAACCGACTCCGTTTCGTTGTAGATGCCGTTGTGCTCCAGCGTGATCGACGGCTGGTCGATGACGCTGACCTTGAAGGAGAACTTGCTGTTGAGCGTACCGTTGCCGTACTTGCCCGCCATGTCCTTGTCGCCCAGATCGACGTCGACCGTGTAGATGCCAGCGGAGCGGAAGACGTAGTTCGTCGACGTCTCGTCCGGGTTGCCCTCCACGACGATCGGCGTGTTGGGGGAGCCGTCCGGGTCGGTGATGCGCCAGCGGACGCGGAACGCCGCATCATTCGTCGCGGCCTTGTCCACCTCGCCCGGCTCGATCACGGAGACGGCGAATTTCTGCGCAACGTTGATCGGGAACGGCCCGACCGTCGCGCCCGCCGCGTTGACCTCGTAGGTGCCGTCGTTGACCGAGACGAACTCGACGGACGGCATCACGTTGTGGACGGTGAACGTGACCGGCGCGCTGCTCTTGTAGACCGAGACGACCTGCGCGGGATCGTCCGTCCAGGTCGAGGTCTTCAGGAAGACGATGCTGTAGGACAGGAACCTGCCGAGCTTCGAGCCGTCGCCGTCCGTCAGCACGAGCGTGCAGCCCGACGAGACCGAGTCCGAATAGGCGCCGAGCTTCTTGCCCACGCCACCCGCGACCGCCTTCCAGGTGCAGTCAATCGCCTCCGTGTCCTCGTCGGAGTCGCCCTTGATGTAGGCGTAGATTTCGCCCTGCGAGTTGCGGACCGGATTGCCGGACTCGTCCTGCAGCGCAATCTTCAGCTGCACGGTCTCGCCTTCGGCGAACTCCGCCTCGCCCGTGTAGTACTCGCTCGCCGACAGGATCGTCGTCACCACGCGATCCGGCGCCGAAACGGTCATGGTAAAGTCATGGTTCGCGCTCTCGTTGCCCGAAATCGGGCTCTTCACGTAGATGTACGAACTGTACACCGTCTTCTCGGCCGTGTACGTGACGGTCGGCAGCACGTCCGTCGTGTTCGTCAGGAAGAGGACGCCGCCCTTGCCGGGGAGATACAGGCCGTCGAGCTTGACCGGCTTCGTGTCGCGCCCGTTCTTGTCCCGGACGATCCAGATCTCGTAGCCGCCGTTCGTGCAGGTCATGTCGGCATACGTGTCGGAGACGACGATCTGGAGCGGCTGCGCGGTGTCGGCGATTGCGGTCGACGCGTCCGTGCCGTCGAACATCGAGTCGATGGAGGGGTTCTGGGCGTCGATGTTGAGGCCCGCGCCGGCCACCGTGTCCCAGCCCTTGATGCCGCCGTCCGCGACAGGCTTCAGGGCGTTCGCGTTCGTCGTCTTCGGCGTGAAGAGGATGTGGTTGGAGAGGTCGTTCACCCACTCGTCGCTCCGCAGCGCATAGATGTAGAGCCGCGTGGAGGACGACGTCGCGCCCGCGCGAATCGTCACCGTCGGGTTTGTGCCTGGGTTCGTCTGCAGCGTGACGTCCTCGTCCGTCGCGTCCGAGAAGCGGATGTAGTCCCACCACTTGTACGGGCAGGCCGCATCCTGGATCGACGGCTCGATCTCGATCTCGACGTCTTCGGTGAAGACCTGGTTAAACGTGACCTTCAGCTCCGTCACGTAGTGCGTGTAGGCGCTCGTCGCCGTCACCGTCCGATCCGCCGGGGCGACCGTCACCGCGCGCTCGGACGGCTCGGAGCACTTCACCGGCACCGTCACGTAGTCTTCGAGGCGCTGGGGCACAACCATCCCGACATTGTAGTTGAAATCGGGGAACGCGCTCAGGATGAGGTTCGCCGACGTGCCCTGCGTCACGCCCTCCAGGTCAAACGTGTAGGACATCTTGCCGGACATGACCTTGATCTCGCGCACCCAGCGCTTCTCGGTCGTGGACGCCGTGACGTGGATGTCGCGCTGAATGCAGTCCGTCCCCGCCGGGAGACGGAAGACCGACTCGTCCGCCGACCAAAGGTAGAGGGAGTAGGCGTTGTTCGTCGGCAGGCTGTCCGCCTGCAGCGAGGGGATGTCGCCGCCGTTGTCGATCTCGCTGCTGCCCTGATGCACCGTGCGCCAGACCGTCTTCGTCGCCGCGTCTTCCCACGCCGTGTCGAAGCCGATCGTCTGGACGTTGAAGTTGCACCCCGACAGGTCATAGTCGGTCTTGGGGGTGCCATCCGGTGCCATCGGGGCGAACGGCCGCCCATACATGAAGTTCGCCGACGCACCGCCCGCCACGCCGCCGATGCAGAAGTCCCAAGTCGGCACCAGTTCCTGCCGGAAGCTCAAGTAGTATCCGCTGCTGCTGCTGTTCGGCGTCAGCATCGACCCGTCCGCCCCCGCGAGACGAATCGGCAGGGCGAAGTCGCCCGGCTTCACCTGATAGGCGAAGATGAGGTCGGTGAAGTTGTCGTCACGCTGTTTCCAGTCCTCCAGCTCGGCGAAGCGGAGTTCGCCCGACACGTAGATCCCGATCTTCGGGCGGCTCGTGACCCACGCAACCGCTTCGGAACCGAGACCGAGGTAAACGAGGCCAAACGCCTTGCCGCCAATCTCGTTCTTCATCAGGCGCACCGTGAACCGGGCGGTCTCGCCGGGATTCAGGTTACTCGTCGGCGCGGCGGCAACGGTGCCGTCGGCGTTGATCGGTCGGATCTCGTAGATGTTCCCGGTCGCCGCATGGGACACGGACGGGAGCGCAAAGGCCGCAAGGGCGAATGCCGTCTTCAACACACTGTTTCGGATGTTCATAGCTGTTCTACCTCTCTTCATTCAAGTCTCGTTGAAATTAGTTCTTCTCGGCGGCCGCCTTCGGGGCCGCCAAACGCGCGCGAATCGTCTCGGCCGCCCGCTGCCGGTGCGCGACAAGCGCCGCCTCGGTCGCCGCGAGACGGTTCGTGAGCGCCGCCCACGCCGGACGCTTCGCGAGCTCGGCCTCGACGCGCGCCGCGTCGGCCCCGGCCCCTGCGAGCGTCTGCCGCACGTCTTCGCGCAGCGCCTCCATCTCGGAGAGAACCTGCGCGCGCGCCCGCAGGAGGGGCTTTCGCGCGTCGTTCAGGTCCGCCAGCTGCTGACGGTAAACGGGGTCTTTCATGCGCGCTTCGGGGGCCGTCGGATCGGCCGACGCGCCCTCTTGCACGGCGTTTTTCTCGCATCCAGCGAAAGCAAACAACAGGGCGCAACACACCGTTGCGACCACATTTCGCGTCGTTGTAAGTCTTCTAACCATTTTCTTCAGCGTATTTTATCACTTTTGGCGGTTGAAATCAATGCGGCTACTGCAAAAGGTTCTTCGTTTTCAGGATCTCCACCGTCGTCGGCTTGAGTCGGTCGTCGATGTCGAACGAATACCCGATGGTCGCGCGACCATGCTCCTTCTGCCACTCGTACCACCCGGCGGCCCCGCCCGGCGACCACGGCATGTAAGGATCGTCCAGTTCAATGAGGCTTGTGAAGGGATGCGTCGAGTCGGGCTGCTCGAACGAGTCTTCGTCAAAGACGAAATAACGCAGCGGGATTCGGCTGTTGCGGCTGGGTTCCAGACCGAGCTGGGCGTTCAGGAGAATGCCCGTCACCTTGAACGTGACGTTCGACCAGTTCCAGTTCGCGTCCGCATAGGCGTCCGCATAGTCCTGCGATGTCACGCCCGGCGTCGCGCTCCGCAGGACGTACGGCGTCCACGCCTTCGCCGTGACCGTGTTCGAGACCATCAGGAACATGCGCGCACAGACGTTCGTGTACTCGATGCCGGACGCCGTCTTGAAGACGCGCTCCGAGAAGTCGCTCGTCAGACCGCCCTTGAGGCACAGGTCATGGTCTTTCCACGTCGGATCCATGTCGAGCCAGTACATCGCCGTGAGCGACAGGTTCGTCACGACCTTGTCGCCGAGGTCGATGAAGTCGGCGAGGCCCGGCGTGTCCGTGTCGGGGTTTTTGAATGCGTCCTTCATCGTCCGCCCGCCCGACAGCCACGCAAGCACCGCGTCGCGGTACTTGTTGTCGTCCGTCAGGCCGTACTTCCCGGACAGTTCGGACGCGACCCGCGCCGAGGCGATGACCGTGATGTCGTTCGAGGCGTTCCGGCCGACCTCCAGCGACCACGCGCGTGCGCCGGTCTTCGTCGGCGCGACGGCGACGCCGTTCGTCGTCACGGCGTCGATCTCGTACCAGCGATCCGTCTGGTAGAGGATGTTCGTGCCCTCTTCCGCACCCTTGCGGTAGACGAACGTCTGCGTCACGTTCGTGTAGGCACCGCCGAAGCTCTGCCACAGATGGTCGCCCGTGATGACCGAATAGATCATGAGACCGCTCCCGAGCGGATGCGGGCAGTCGTCGGGGATGACCTGTCTCTGGTTGATCCGACCTGGCGTCCAGTCCATCGTGGCGTTCCAGACAAGCGGCGTCTCGCCGTGCGACGCGAAGACGCCAAGCGACTTGTCGCCGCCCTCGCAGTCCATCCCGACGTAGAAGAACTTGCCCTCGCCGCCAAGCGCCCGCTCCTGCTCGTTCAGGAACGTGACATGGTTCTCCGGGTTGTAGGAAGACAGGATCTGCGCCCAGTCGTTCGTGCCGAGCGCGACAATCTCGTGCTCGATGATGCCCGACGGGCGCACGAGCTGCACGGCAAGCGGGTAGTACCGACTGAGTTCGCCGTCACCCGTCATGGCGTCCGTGCGCGTCGTCGGAACCGACCAGATGCCGTCGATTTCGCCCTCGTCCGCGTCAAGGGCGGCCTGCGCGTTCGGCGAGGCGACCACGTGGAAGACGCACTTCGAGACGGGATCCATGTGCTTGATGACCTTCTTGAGGCCCGGCAGGAGCGGCGTGCCGAAGCGGGCGATCTCGTTCGTGACGACCGCCCCGGTGGTCAGCTTCGCGTCGACGAGGCGGATCGACCACTCGCTCAGGTCGGCGTCCGACGGCGCGGCGACCTCGAGGAACTGGCGCTCCCGGTCCGAATTCTGCCCGTTCCAGTCGGCCGTGCCGAAGACGTTGGCCTCGTTGATCCACGCCCAGCCCGGCGAGACCGTGTCGAGGATCGTGTACGCGCTGAACGACCCGCTGGCGCCCCCCCACTGCGCGTTGAGGTCGACCGGGTTGTACCACGGCGGCTTCTCCCAGTCGGCCTGCGAAAGCCAGTTCGTCTGGACCTCGCCGGCGGCCGTGCGGTAGACGACCTCCAGCATGTACTGCACCGCCGTCGCCGTCGTCTGGGCCTTCATCACCGCGTCGGGCGCGCCGAAGTAGCTCGACCGGAAGACGAGGTTCGTGCCCTTGCATTCCATCAGCCAGGCGCAGTCGCCGTTCGCCTCGGCCGTCGCCTTCCAGTTCTCGAAGCCCCACGGCGACGGCCCCACGTGCCACCAGAGCCGCACCTTCGCGTCGGAGAGGTCGACCTCCTCCGGCAGCTGCGCGGCGTAGACCTCGGCCTGCACGCCCCACGCCTCCTTGCAGAGGGGCTGCTCCGCGCTCAGCAGCGCGCCGAACGCGTCCGCCACCTTCACGGGCGTCGTCTCGTCCAGCCCGCTGCGGAACGCCGCGACGTTGCGGAACGCGACGCGCCCGCGGATCGCCTCCAGCACGACGACCTCGTCGATCAGGACGCGCAGCGGCTTCGCCGGCGCAAATTCGTCCGGCATCAGGTTCCGGACGTTCTCCACGCCCGTCACGGCGAGGCGGAACGCGCAGTAGTTGTCGCCTGCGCCCGTCTTGTGCGTGAACGTCTCGTAGAGCGCGTTCGTGACGTTCCACGCCGCGAGGCGCGTCCACTGCGCGTCGTCGCCGGCCGTGCCGAGCTTCGCGCCGAAGAGCGTCACGCGCGGCACGGCGTCGCCGGCGCCGGCGCCGTCGTAGCGGCGGGCCTTGAAGCTCACCTGCCCGACCGTCTCGGCCTCGAACGTCGGCGTCTGCACGAACGGCAGGTGCTCGGGGTAGAGCCGCTCGTCCTCGACGCGGATGCCGTCCGTCACGGAGTTGTTCAGCGCGAGCGCCATGCCGTCGCGGTTCGGGTCGGAATCGGCGTCGAAGAGGTAGAGCTTGTCGGCCTCGCCCGTCGTCCGCAGGTTCCAGCCCCACCAGGCGAACTTGTCGAGCGACGGCTCGTCACGGCAGAGGACGCCCGTGATCCCGATCGAGCCGAACTGCGTCTCGTCCACGACGTTCGTCATCGAGCGGACGAGCTCCGGGTCGAGGCAGAGGCGCATGACGCCCTTCACGCCGTGCAGGCCGAAGTAGTAGGAGCGCCGGCCGGACAGCCGCTCGGCGTCCGTGCACGTGTCGAACGTGTAGTTCGTGACCGTCGTCCAGATGGCGGACGACGTGTCCTTCGAGTACGACGCGAGGTTGCCGACGTCGACGCCGTTCGTGCAGATCTGCAGCAGGAGCTTCGCGTTCCGCTGGGCGTTCGTGTAGGTGAAGGTGAACATGCCGAGGCCGGAGCCGCGCCCGGCGTCCGTCTGGCCGTCCATCAGCGGCGAGCGGATCGACGTCGCGACGGACGGGCGCGACCGCTTGGCGTTCAGCTCGCAGGCCTTCGCGCCGCTCACGAGGTTCGTGAGGATCCACCCCTGCGTGAAGACGACGTTCGACGGCGAGCCGCTGTACGTGCTGTCGAAGTAGTTGGCGCCCGCGCCGTTCTTCGCCTCGTCGTAGCTCTCGCCGCGCCACTGGCGCAGCTCGAAGTCGTCGATCACGATGTCGTTGCGCGCGCCCGTCGCGCTGCCGCCCGGCGCGATCTTCACGGCGCAGTCGTCGAGGCTCCAGAGCCTGAGCTCGATCGGCTCGGCGAAATACGAGAACGACGTGATGTTCGTCGTCGCCAGGAGCGTCCAGTCCGTCGTGCCGAGCGGCGCCGTGTAGACGTTCAGCGGCTGCGTGATCTCCTTCGAGACGATGCCGTAGTAGTTGTTGTTGCCGACCTGATCGGCCTGCGCACGGCCCTGGTCGATTTCCCACAGGTCTTTCTGCAGATCTGACTGGCAGGTTGTGTGGGACGATGGATAGGAGAAGGTTCCTGACGAAGACTTGAAGTCCGTTTCCGTCGGCAGCGCCGTCGCGGCATGTCCGTAGACCGGATGGACGAAGCGTCCGGGGCAGTTCGCGGCCAAGACGCCATACGTACCGCCCGTCAGGCGCTGATCGTCGGTATCGATGAACGAGACCATCTGGCAGTTTGCGTTCTGCGTCTTGTCGACCGTGTCCATGCCCGTCGAGACACCTGCCGAGAGGAGCGTCCGCGTCCCGTCGTTCTTCACCGAAATGAACAGGAGACCGTAAGAGCCCGTCCCGCCTTTCGTGTTCAGCATGTTTTCGCCGCCGACCACCTCCGCAAAGCCCAGTTCGGTCGAGACGACTTTGTTGCGCGTCTTGTCGTAACACCAGCGGTGCAGGGAGAGGCGATGGGAGTTGCCCGGTCCCTGGACCTGCTGCCCCGGAAGAAGCGTCGCGTTGAACTGCTCGACGCGGAACTCGTAGGCGCCGACCGTCGGACGGTAGAACGCGACGAGCGAGAGCGAGCCGTTGCCGTCGAAGTCCCGGCGCTGGTTGAGGTCGTAGGCCGCGCGCGTGACGAACGTGTAGTTCGTCATCGTCGGCATCGCGCCGCCGGCATAGTAGCTGAAGTCGCCAAACTCGATCGCCTGCGCGAGGCGCGCGTTGAACCGCACGGACTCCAGGCCGCGCGGCGTCACGGCGGCGTTCACGAACTGGAGGTAGCCGACGCCCTTGCCCTCCATCTGCAGGGCCATGCCCGACGACGTGTCGCGGTACGCGCCCGCGACCCACTGGCCGGGGCCGACCGTGAAGCCGTTCGGCGACTTGCGCGTCCCCGTGAACGGCTGGTTGATCTCCCAGTCGCCGCCCGGCCCCATCGCGGCCGGCGTGACGCCGTTCTGGAAGTTCTCCGTCCAGTAGTTGGCGTTCGTCGCCGACGACGGCCACCACCGCGCGAGGTCGGCCTCGCATTCGCGCACGGTCGAGGCCACGCCGGCGATGCCCAGCGCGTTCGTGTCGGTCGACGTGCCGACGAACGTGAAGCCCGGCTTGTTCGCGTCGCTCCAGCGGTTGAAGTTCTGGTAGTCGGCGTGGACGACGGAAACGCCGCGCGTCGCCTCGTCGATCTGGAACAGGATGTACCCCGTCTTCGCGTCGCAGACGACGCGCGACCAGGCCGACGGGCCCGCGAAGTCGAGCGTCCGGTCCGCCGGCAGCGCCGTCACGTCGTTTCGGATGACGTAGGCGGTCACGTTCGTCTCGAACGTCGCCGCGCCGTCGTCCTGGTGGTTCAGCGACTCGAACCGCACGTACAGGCCGTCCGCCACCGCTTCCGGCGTCTGGTAGTAGCCGCGCCAGAGCCGGTCGCCGACGAGCTCCATCTCGCCCGTCGTCGCCGCGCCCGTCTCGGACGTCTTCACGATGAAGCGGAACCGCTCCCAGTTGCTCTTGCCCGGCCGCAGACGCGCAAACCAGCAGCTGTCGTTTCGGTTCGTGACGGCCGTCACCTCCTCGGTGTAGAGCGGCGCGCCGGACGAGCCGACGAGGCCCGCGTCCGCGCCGCTGTAGTCGTAGTAGCTGTACGTCGGCACCTGCACGATCGCCTCGTACCACCACGAGACGTCCCCCTCCTTCGCCGGCAGGTTCAGGGGCGTCGTCGCCACCAGACCGTCCGACGGGCTCAAGTCAACCGTCTGCCAGTCGTTCGACGCCTGGCCGAGATACGTCCACCGGTAGTGCATCCGCGTCAGGGAGATGCAGGCGGCGGGATCGATCTCCTGAAAGCCGTTCGTGTAGACCTTCGCCTTCGCCCGCGCGTAGAGCGCCTTGTCCGTGACGGACGGGAACGGCACGTTCAGCGCGCCCATCTGCCCGAGATACCGCTTGCCGCGCGCCGTCGCGTCGAAAAAGCCGTACGGCTCGACCTCGGCCGTGTTCGGCGGCGGCGAGACGACGATGTTGTCGAGGAGAATCAGGCTGCTGCCGTCCACGCTCTCCCCCTCGTACGCCTCCAGGCGGCGAATGCGGAAACGGGCCGGACCTCGCACGTTGACCTTCACGCAGATGCGGTAGAAGTTGTTCGTCGAGCCGCCTTTCGTGATCGAAAGGGCGAGGTCGTCCGTCTCCGGCTCCTGCGTGAACGTCGCCGTGCCGTCGCGCTTCAGGGGCGTCATCCGGCACGGCACCCACTGTTCGGCCTCGATGAGGCCCAGCTCGCCCTCAATGCCGTGCGCCTCCGGCTTCGCCGCGTTCTCGTCCGTCGGGGCCTTGCCCTCGGCCGTCGTCGTCGCGACCTCGACGGCGATGCGGTAGTCCGTCTTGTCGAGGTTCGAGCTGAAGCCGTTGGCCGCATCAAAGTAGATCGTGCCGATGCCGTTCGTGTAGCAGGGCGAAAAGACGCAGGCCCCCTTCTTGTTGCGCAGGATGGCGGAGGCGGATGTCGTCTTCGTCATCGGCGTCTCGCGTGTCGCGTAGCTCGTGCCCGCAAGAGCCGTCGACGACCAGGGCAATCCCACAAGATAACTCGCAAACGCCGTTTCGCTCTGGAACTGGTTGCCGAACAGGACATCCTCAAACCGCCAGAGGACGTTGGTCGTGCCATCGGCCTCGATGCTGTAAAGGCGGTGCGAGATCCCCGGCAGCAGGTACGGCATGCGCGCGACCGTGTCATGCTCGCCCGCGTGCGTCCAGAAGAGGTCGTTCGTCAGCACCGAGCCGTCGTCGCGCGTCACCTCGCGCGTCCGCCAGTAGCCCTGCCCGTCCACGGCGTGCCCCGCCGCCGTGTCGTCGTTCGCGAGGAAGACGCGGCCGCTGCGCGTCAGCGCCGCGCCCTCGCCCAGCCCGTCGTAGTAGTCGTGCCCCGTGATGACGAAGTCGATGTGGCACGCGATCGGCTCGTAGCCAAAGCTGTCCGCCTGCGTCCAGATGACGCGGTAGGCGCCGATCACCGTCGTCGGCAGCGTCGCATACCCGACCCCCGCGACGACGTTCGTGATGATTCGCTGGACGGTGCCGAACGCGAGCTGCGCCTCCTGCGTGATCGTGCCCGGCGCGGGATCGTCCGACTGCCACCACGTCTTGGACATCGCCGGCAGTGTCTTCCAGTAGTTCACGAACAGGCCATCGCGGGAGACGGGCGACTCGAACCGCTCGTCCGGTGGATTCGTCACCTTGCCGTATTCGTCCTCGATGGACGCGATCCAGTCCGCGCCCGGATCGTGCGCCGGCGCGTCGGCCGCCGCCCGCAGGTGCCAGTAGAGGCGAATCTTCTGCGCGACGCCCGAAACGATGCGCGGCACCTTCACGTACACGGTCGAGACGTCGTTCGTGTCCCACGTCTTCACGTGATACGGCAGGAGGCTGTCGCCCGACTCGTCCGTGAAGGCCATGTCGTTGCCGTCCGCGCCCGCGCGGGCGTAGAGGAACCCGACGGGCTGCGTCTCGGACAGCGTGACCTGATACGGGAAGTCGACGAGTTCCGCCGGTTCCGAGCCCGTCGCCGTGTAGCGCAGCGTGATCTCGACGTAGTCGGTGTAGAGGTTGCCGAGGCCCTTGACGATCTTGAATTCGGCGTAGGCCGGCTCGTAGACGTAGTTCGTCTCGTCCGGCGCCGACGCGCGCACCCAGTAGGAGCCGACCGCCGTCGGCTTCGTCGTCGACCAGTCGGTTCCGTCCCGCGCCGTGCCGTATTCGTACTTCGGCACGACCCAGCTCGGCGTGACGGTGCACGTCGGATCCGGCGTCGCCTCGGTCGGCGTGCCCTGCATCCAGTCGCGCTGCACGAGGTCGGCAAACGTGACCGTGCGCACGTCGATCTCGAACGAGACGGGCGCGAGGTCGTTGGCCGTGTAGTTCCGCGCGTCCGCGACGCGCACGCGCACCCAGTGCGTCCCGACCGCCGCCGGCCGTTCGGCCGACCAGCTCGCGCTGTCGGCCGTGTTGGCGTATTCGTAGACGACCGCGACGCCCGTCGGCGTGACCGTGCACGTCGGCTGCGGCAGTTCCGCGTCCCGCGCGCCGTAGGCCCAGCCGTCCAGCGCCAGGTTCGCGAGCGTGACCGCCGCCGGCGTGATCGTCATCGTGACCGTGACGGCCTCCGTCGTGCCGTCCGGCCACATGGCCCCGTCGCGCAGCGTCGCCGTCGCCACATAGGCCCCCGCATCCGTGCCGACCGGCTCGCCCGTCACGTCATAGTAGACGTTCGCGACAAGCGACGTGTGCGCCTGCCCGTCATAGGTCACGGTGAAGTCGACCGGCTTCTCGAACTCGCCCTGCATCGACGACGCGATGCGGACGTAGACGACGCCGTCACCGCCCTTGCCGCCGCGCCCGTTGAAGTTGCCGTTGCCGCCGCCGCCGCCGCCGAGGCCGTCCGCGCCCGCGCCCGCCTCGGCCGAGCCGTAGCCGCCCGCGCCGCCGCCACCGTCGCCGCCCGCGATCGCGCCGCTCGCCCCCGACAGGTTGTAGCCGCCGCCGCCGCCGCCCGCATAGACGACGCTTTCGCCCGTGATGTCGCTCGCGCGGCCCGCGCCGCCCGCCGGGTTCCCGTCCGCCGCGTCCGAGCCCGCGCCGCCCGCGCC
>CAKTZA010000019.1 GCA_934635045.1 uncultured Kiritimatiellota bacterium
GATGGTTGAACAAGGCATTCTCGCGTTGGCGATGCCGGAGAAGCCGAGTTCGCGGCATCAGAAATACAAAATTGGGGTCAGACCCCAGTGCATAGAAATACAAAATTGGGGTCAGACCCCAGTGCATAGGATAGAGTGCATAGGATATGATGAGACTTCCTTTTTCAATTGTGCTGTTGAGGCCTGAGATACCGCATAATACGGGGGCTATTGGGCGTCTGTGCGTTGGGCTTGGCGTGAAGCTGAACCTGGTGCGCCCTCTTGGGTTCTGCCTGGATGACAAGTCCGTCGCGCGGGCCGGGCTTGACTATTGGCCGCATCTCGAAAAGGCCATTCATGACACATGGGAAGATTATCTGGCGTCAGAGCGGCCGCGCCGTCTCTTTTTTCTCTCCACACGGGGCATGCGTTCGCTTTACGACTGTTCGTTCGAGCCGGGCGATGCGTTGGTCTTCGGGAATGAGGGCCACGGTTTGCCGGCGGATTTCTACACGCGCTACGAGGAATGCCTCTTCAGGATCCCGATGCCGGGCGAACATGCGCGCTCGATCAATCTGGCGAACGCCGTGTCCATTGCGGCATATGAGTGCTACCGCCAGCTGATGTGACGCCCCCGACAGGACGTCCCCGATGAGACTGAGGCGCACGTCTTCTGCTGTCGCCTATTGTAGCGCCTTCCAGGTGTCTCCATTGCGCTGAAAGGCTACGGTGTCGCGGCAGTTGCTGTGTCGATTCGGTTTATGGTATACTGCACAGAAAAGGAACGCTGATGAGCAGTTCACTTAACAGAGAGCCGGAAACAGCGGAGGAACATTCTGAAGATGGCCGTGAAATCGCCTAAGGAAACGGTACTGGAGACGAAGATCTTGCGTCGGCTCGACGGGCGTCCCTTCCCGGCGGCATTGGCGCGGCTGCTCTTTGCGGACGAGGAGATCCAGCATGTCCAGGACTACGCGAACGTCGTCTCGATCCGGCGCCTTGGCTTCAACGACCACGGCCCCGTGCACATGCGTCAGGTCGCCTACAACGCGATCAAGGCGCTGGACATCCTTCATGCGGCTGGCGTCAAGACGTCGCTTGAGACGGATGAGGCCGGCGAGTTTGAGGACAGTCTCGCGGCCGTGCTGCTGGCCGGGTTCCTCCACGATCTTGGCATGACGGTTGGCCGGCAGGATCACGAGCGCGTCTCCGCCATGCTGGCGCTGCCGATTGTCGATCGCCATTTGCAGGCCCTGCTGCCCGACGACCTGAAGCGGCGCGTGATCATCCGCTCGATGGCGCTGGAGGGCATCCTCGGTCACATGGGCACGACGCGGATCCACTCGCTCGAAGCGGGGCTGATTCTCGTCGGCGACGGCTGCGACATGACAAAGGGCCGGGCGCGCATCTCGATGGCGCGTGCCGGGCGTCCGCACATCGGCGACATCCACAAGTATTCGGCCAATGCCATCCTGCGCGTCCGAATCCTCCCCGGCGAGGAGCGGCCGATGCGCATTGACGTCGAGATGGCGGCCGACGTCGGCTTCTTCCAGGTCGAGGAAGTGCTGATGCAGAAGCTCCTGATGAGCCCGGCGCAGTCGCTGGTCGAGCTCTACGCCGGCGTCTCCGGGCAACCTCGCAAGCGGTATCTCTGACAGACCATAGGATGGGGTAATGGGATTTCGCAACGGCCGAGTCCATTACCGCGCGGCGGAGAAAATGATATAATGTCCGCCATGAGATCCGTGCGGACCCTCTTCGGCCTGAAGCACTTCAAGCGCGTGCGCTTGGGGTGTAACCTTGTTCCCACTCTCCCGTAGACAGGACGCTATGGAAATCAAGGTCTTACAGAATGCGCCTCAGGCGAACACGCTCGGCACCGGGCTGGAGGGGTCTGTCCCCCAGGAAACGGTCGGCGCGTCCGCCGCGCCCGTGCTGTCGGGGGCGTCCGTCTCCGTCAAGGGAACGACGGACTTCGAAAAGCTGCTGGCCGAACTGGAACTGCAGCGCGACGAGCAGAAGGAAAAGATCGCCCGTGGGCAGTTCTCGGCGGCGCTCGCCGTTCTGGCCGGGCGTCAGGGCGGGCTTTCCCAGGCGCAGCAGGCGACGATCGCGTCCGTTGCCTCGACGTCGGCGGCGCTGGAGCAGGCGACGGCGGCTGTCCGCACGGCGGCGGGTGACCTCGATGTCGCGTCCGCGCTGCTGCAGGCCGAGTCGGAACGGCTGGCGCGGATGATCGAGGCGCAGAAGAAGACGCCTGAGGCGCGGCTGGCGGAGATTCAGGCCGAAGAAGAGAAGGACGCGGCACGGGCCGTGGCCGAGAAAGAGGTCGCGGCGGCGGAAGAGGTCGTGTCCGACGACGTGGCGGTCGAGGCGGAGTCGGACGAGATTAAGGCCCAGCGCGCGAAGGTCGCGGCGTTGCAGGGTGACGTCGCGGCGAAGACGGCGGCCCTTGAGACGGCGAAGGCCGGGCAGGCGTCCGCCGAGGCGGCCCTGAAGGGCGCGACCGCCGGACTGGACAGGGCGACGCAGCTCGTCGTCACCGATGCGGTGCGCCTCGCCGGGAAGATGGTCGCGGCGGCCGCCGCCGAACAGCCGGACGGCAAGCCCGTCGAGGAGAAGGCCAACGCGATGGTCGCGGCGCTCGGCGACTATGCGGACAAGATCGAGGAGATGCGCGACGACGAGCTGGCGGAGAAGATCGCCAAGACGGCGGTCGACATCCTCTTCCTCGCGGAGGCGCAGACGATCCTCACGCCGGGCGACCTGCCCGGCTACGAGCAGAAAGTTTGATCGAAACACACATCACACGAAAGGAACGGATCATGGCAGAGCAACTGGTAAACGTCAGCGACGAGCAGATCCAGGAGGTCTTCTCCGCGATCGCCGACTTCACGACCGTCCGCGAGCTGAAGGGCATCTCGGACAGGGAGATCGAGAGCATCTACGCGATGGGCGTGGACTTCTACCGGGGCGGGAACTACGCCGACGCCGAGAAGATCTTCCGCTTCCTGACGGTCTTCGAGCACACGAGCAGCAAGTACTGGACGGCGATGGGCTCGGTCCAGCAGGTGCAGGGACGCTACGACGCGGCGATCAAGGCCTACCAGATGGCCAGCTTCTTCGACCTGCGCAACCCGAAGCCGATGTACTACGCGGCCGAGTGCTTCGTGAAGACGGGCGACCTCGACAACGCCCGCAAGGCGCTCGCCTCGCTGGAGCAGTACGGGCCGAAGGCCACGGAGAACGGGCGCCGCTTCCGGGCGAAGGGCGCGGAACTCAAGGCGCGCATCGCGGCGAAGTAAGGAGGTGTGACATGGCAATTGACGGCATCAACATTCAGAATCCCGTTCAGCAGCCCCAGACCCCGGCGCCGAACGAGGCGCAGGTCCAGCAGGTGGTCGCGGAAGTCGCGCCGCTCTTCGGGTCGAACCCCAGCGTCAGCGTGCAGGAGACGAAGCGCGTCGACGATTTGCAGGCGAAGCGCGACCTGTCGGACATCCCGGAGCTCGACGACGCCGACGCGGCGCTCTTGGACGGCGTGACCGCCGACCTGGAGGCCCTGATCGCGCTCCTGCAGGCCGAGCAGGACGAGAAGTCGATCCAGGCGACGAAGGCGCGCATCGAGTCCCTCAAGGGGCAGATGACCGCGCACCACGAGCAGACGATGAAGAAGGTCAGCGAGTCCATCGACGAGATCAAGAAGCAGGAGAAGGCCTCGCTCGCGAACAAGATCCTCGGCTGGCTCGGCGCGATCTTCGCGGTCGTCGTGGCGGTCGCGCTGGTCTGCACGGTCGGCGGGGCGGCGGCGGCGTTTGCGGCCGTCGGCGCGGCGATCGCCCTCGCGACGATGACGCTCACCGAGACGGGGGTGATGGACAAGCTCGCCAAGGCGATTTCGCAGAGCCTCAAGGAGCAGCATCCGGACTGGTCGAAGGCGGCGTGCGACGCCTGGGCGCAGGGCATCCTCGCCGGCGTGCAGATCGCGCTGTCGGTCATCTGCCTCGTGGGCGGCGGCGCGGCTTCGGCGGGCACGGGCCTCGTCCGGGTGTCCGACGCCGTGATGAAGGGCGTCAAGATCGGCATGACCGTCGCCAACTCGGCGATGGGCGCGGCGGGGCTCGCCTCGTCCGCCGCCTCGACGGCCATCAACTACAAGGCCAGCGAGAAGCAGTCCGAGGTGACGGAGATGCAGCAGCTTCTCGTGCAGCTCCAGGCGATGCTGGACGAGGAGTCGGACGACCTCAAGGTGCTGCTCGCCCAGCTCAACGACGCCCTCGGCGCGCTCATCGAGCTTCTTGAATCGAAGCAGGAGACGCTCAACGACATCAGCCGGCACATCGGCGCGTAAGTTCACGGCTTTAAGAGAAGAAAGGAACATCATCATGTCCATTCAGGGAATTGAAAACGGTTCGGTCGACTGGAGCGCCGTCCTCGGCAAGGCGCTTTCGGACAAGGGAATCGGCGCGGCCGACAACGGCACGTCCGTCGTGCTGGACGGCGACAACGTGACCATCTCCGTGCGCGACCCGGCTTCCGGCGAGGCCGTCTCCCGCACGGTGGCGTTGCCGACGCTGAATCCCGACAGCCTGGAGGCGGATGTGGCAGGCTTCCTGCTCACGTTCGCCGACGAGATTGATCAGCTCGCCGGGGGGCTTCAGGCGCTCGCACAGGAGGCCGGCGAGGCGGCGCCCGCGCCGGGTGCGTCCGCGCCGTCGCCCGACGTCCGCACGACGGACGCGCAGAAGGCGCTGTTCTCGATTTACGAGCTCATGAACCTCATGCAGCAGATCGCCCAGCAGCAGCGCGACAGCGCCCGCGAGATCCGGCTGACCGAGCTGCAGAGCGAAGTCGCGAGCATCAAGAGCCAGGCCGCGCACCAGCGGCAGGCGGCCCTCTACGGGATGATCGTGAGCGCCGTGACGACCGCCGTGCAGGGGGCGATGCTCTTCGGCACGAGCGTCGCGAGCGTGAAGGGGCTTCAGAAGCTGGACCAGACCGGCGCGGGGCAGGGCCTGAGCCAGGCGAAGGCGGACGTGAAGACGCTGGAGACGGCGCTCCAGTCCCCGTCGGACGCCACGGCCCACGCCACGGCGGTCGCGGGCAAGTCGTCCGACACGGTCAAGACGAACGTGGACGGGCGGCTTTCGGACGTCACCGCCGCGAAGGGGCGGCTGGAGACCGCGCAGAAGGCGCTCGCCGACGCGCCGGCGGACGCCGAGAACCGCGCGCAGCTGGAGCAGGCCGTGACGGACGCCAAGGCCGCCTACGGGCAGAAGCTGAATGACGCCCTCGCGAAGATGGACGCGGACTACGGCCGCGCCGCCGAGGCGACGAAGGCGGCCGAAGGCAAGTACGTGAGCGGGCATTCGCTCAAGCACCCGGTCAACACGCGCGCGAACTACAAGGCGATGGGCGAGGCCCAGCAGGCGCAGTCCGCCCTCGGCTCCGAGCGCACGCTCCTGCGGGCGAAGGTCGCCGAGGCCAAGGCGCAGCTGGGGGACACCGAGGGCCTGACGGCCGACCTCGCGGCCGCGCGCGGCGGCGTCAAGGTCGCGGAGACCGTCCTGAAGACGGATCCGGGCTACCATCTGGCGTCGAGCGATCCGGCCGCCTCCGGCGCCTACCAGCAGCTGACGCAGATGATCGGCACGGTCGGGCAGGGCCTCGCCCAGCTCGTGCAGGCCAACGAGGAGGCGAAGGGCACCGAGGAGCAGGCCGCGCAGAAGGAACTGGAGGCGCGCCGTCAGGAGACGAACGACCTCTTCCAGCAGGCGCAGGAGCTCATCAGCAGCGTGCGCGAGCTGCTGAAGGCCGTCATCCAGGCCGAGTCGCAGTCCGTCGAACAGATCATCAGGGCCTGACGACATGGGTGCGCACGCCTACATCGAAGCGGAGGATCTCGGGCTCACCGTCCTGGGGACGATCCAGAACGCCTACGCCGTCAACGGCGTCCACGGGCAGGACTTCGGCACGGCCGTCTACATGGCGACGCTCTGCCGGACGGCCGCGCTGGAGGAGACGCTCGCGTCTTACGCCGAACTCGTCCGGACGCGCCAGAAGAAGCTCGACGAGCTGGGAGAGGCGCTGTCCGCGCTGAACAAGGCCTTCGCGCAGAAGACGAGCAAGACCAAGACGTCGGACAAGCTGCCGGTCGACTCGGCGGCGGTCTCCATCCTGCGCCGCTACGGCTTCACGGCCGCGACGAAGATGACGTACCCGGACATCATGAAGCTCCAGCAGAACGTCCAGTTCGCCCTTGACCAGGAGGACAACGAGCTTCAGCAGGACATGACCTCGCTGCAGGGCTACGTCTCCAAGCGCGACGACGCGATGCAGATGGCGGGCAAGCTGATGAAGAAGGTCAGCGGCACCCGTCAGCAGGGCATCCGCTACATCGGCAGCTGACGCGCGTCATTCGGGAGGGACGGGCTCGTCCCGTCCGCAAGTTTAAAAGACAGACAACAACAGAAAGGAATTCCACATGAACTCACCCTGCACAAGCACCCGGAAGGACTACGACGCCTTCCTCGCCAAGGTCGCGGCCCGGACGGGTCTCGCCGAAATGACGCCGGACGCCGAGGGCCTCGTCGCCTACAAGGTCGACGACGCCTACGTCATGAACCTCCAGTACGTCGAGCACTCGTCGAAGATCCTCTGCTTCGTCGAGCTGGCGACGCTGCCGAAGACGGCCGGCAAGGCGGTCTACCGCGAGCTTCTGACGGGCTCGCTCTTCGGACGCGAGACGGCTGGCGGGTTCTTCGGCGTCGAGCCGGAGTCCGAGACGGTCGTCTACCACTACCTCTTCGACTTCGACGCGCGCACGGCGGACGTCGAGGACTTCGTCGCGACGCTGGAGAAGATCCTGTCGCTCGTCGACGTCTGGGCCGGCAAGGTCGCCGACGCGCTCGCGGAACCGTCCGCGCCGGAGGCGGACTTCGCCGGACGCGAGCCCGAAGGGCTGATTCAGGTCTAAGGAAGGAGGGGACGCCATGCCCGTCAATCTCCAGACCTTCGCCGATTTCGCGGCGCAGCACACGGTTCTCACGTCCAAGAACTTCCACGTCCACGACGCGGACGGACGGCTGGAAGCCGGCTCCGCCTCGCTCAAGCAGACGCTGGGCCGGGATCTGAGCGCCAACCAACGCACGATGGCGGCGTTCCGGAACTGCCTGTCGGCGCGGTACGGCGTCTTCGGCGAACACGCCTTCGACGCCGTCCTCGGCGCGCGCGCCGACGTCGGCAAGACCCTGCGCGCGAAGGACATTGCCTCGGTGATGCGCGCGCTGAACCCGACGGACACCGGCGCCGTGCGGACGGCGCTCATCGCGTCCCGCTTCGCAAACGAGGTGAACCGCCAGGTCGAGACGAATCCACGCGTCGTCGCCGCGAACGTCATGGGGGCGATGAAGGCGCGGCTGAACGAAAGCTTCGCGGACGACGTGATCTTCTCCCAGGCGGTTCGCCGCTGCACGACGCAGACGGCGCTGTCGCGGCTGATCGAGGACAAGATCAACGCGATTCTCGACATGAGCACGGGCGCGGGGGCGCGGCGTCCGCTGACGCCGGATGCCGCCCCGGCGGCGGCACACGCGCCCGCAGCGGCAGCGGCGAATCCGCAGGTTCCGCTCGGCCTTCAGGCGCTGGACGGCGACACGTTCGGCGGCGCCGAGACGTCGGTTGAGGACCGGGTGCGCGCCGGGGCCTTCGGCGCGGGCATGCGCGTCAACGAGAGCGGCGTCAAGTACGTCTTCGAGAAGCTCAAGACGAGCGGCGTCGAGCCGGGGTTCATCGTCCGCAAGGACTGGACGGCCGCCGACACGCAGACGATGATGACCGACGGGACGGATCTGGACCAGGTGGCGCGCACCGTCCTGGAGCAGCGGCTCGGGCGTCCGCTGACGGCGCAGGACGACGTCCGCGCGCTCAAGGCGCAGCACTTCGTCGCGATCCGCGACGCGGCGATGGCGGGCGTCGGCAACGTCCGCCGCCTGACGGAGCGGCACATCGTGAAGCTCGACTACAACGAGAATGACCGGCGTGTCCGCCACGACGCGGCCCACATCGGCACGTTCAGGCTTCCGGTGCGGAACGCGATCAAGGGCGGCGCGATCAAGGGCGCGTTCTTCCGGGCCTTCCGCCTGACGACGGCCAACGCGGCGTCCGCCGGCGCCGTCGCCGAGGCTCTCGCGAACGACCTCACGCGGGCGATGGGCGTGCCGACGCAGGAGCTGTCGCTCGTCAAGGGACGCTACTCGGACGGACACGAGAAGCTCATGCTCGTCTCGAAGTTCGCCCACGGCTACAAGGACTTCGACGGCAACTTCCTGCAGGACGGACGCCTCGTGCCCGGACGCGACGCGGCGGGCAACGTCGTCCAGCCAGAGGACATCGGCCGCTACAAGGCGATGTTCCTGCTGCTCGCGGACCGGGACGCCGTCGGCTCGCACGGACAGAACAAGGGCCTCGTGAACGGGCAATTCTTCGCCATCGACCCCGGCCATTCGCTGGAGGGGAACGGCGCGGCGCTTGAGATCCACGACGACTTCTCGTTCAAGGACACCCAGGGCGGCGTGTTCGAGAAGCGGTTCCTCAACTTCTCCGTCTTCGACGACAGCAACCGGTCCGAGAAGCTGAAGGGGATGGTGGCGATCCGCGACGCCTTCGTGCGCGGAGACTTCGACAACATCTTCAACGAATACGAGGCCCGCTTCCCCGCGGACGAAGGCGGCGACCCTGCGCTCGGCTCGGCCATCCGCAGCCGCCTTGGGGAGATGCGCGCGGAGTTCAACGAGCAATACGACCGCATGATGGGCGTCTTCGGCGGGCAGCTCGCCGTCTACGACCATTTCCTGGCGCTGACGCCGGGCGACGACGCGACGGCCTGCGGGGTCATCGACGCGGTCGAGAACCTGGAGCGCCTCACGTCGCCGACCGTCGCCACGTCGAAGCACGGGGAGGTTCAGCTGCGCCATCTGGAGGTGACGCCGGAGACGCGTGTGCCGTGGAAGGTGCGCGTCGCGGACGGCGGCGCGGCCGTGTTCGCCTGCGATAGGCTGCCGGACGCCCGGCGGCCGCTGCTGGCGAATCTGCTCCAGCGCGCGGGCGTGACGGACGTCGCGACGGACGCGGGCGGCGCGTTCACGTTCACGGTGCCGCAGGCGAATCTGGCGGCGTTCCTCGGCTCGTTCACGGAGGCGGCCGTCCGGGCCGCCGTGGGCGGTTGAGTCCGCACGATATTCCATCGTGAGCGATTTCTCGATTCCTGGGGACAGGCCCCCCGATTGGCGGGGTCTGTCCCCAATTTTTATGTTAGAAAATTCCGAAAAAAAGGTGTTTTGATAAAGTAACGTGAAAATGAGAATCTGATGCGGAAAGATCTCAGGCAAGGTGCCTCGTCTGAATCGGTCGGAAAAGAATTCAAATTCACCAAGAATCGGTCGGCCGAGTGACCGATTCTTTGGTATAATATCGCATAAAGTGACCGATTGGAGTCTTGAGACATGAGCAATCTTGATAGAATTGTTGATTTCCTGCAGTATCATCCGGGTGTCAGCCGGACAGAATTGATGGCCCAGCTTAATCTTGGCGTAGGAGACACGCAGGTCAAGAAGCTGTTGGCTGACGGATTGTCGCGAGGCGACATTCGCGCTGAGGGCCGGGCGCGCGCGACACGTTATTTCATTACGGCAAAAGGTCAGCTGCTGAAGACGGTTAATCTCGACACGTATTATGCGATGCCGATTGAGAAGCGGGCCATGCAGACGGCCTACAACTTCACGTTGATCCGGGAAGATCTGCCGTCCATTGAGATTTTCACTCGCGAGGAGGCTTCGTTCCTGCAGGAACAGGAGCGGCTGTTTCGCGAACGCATCAGGGATTATCCGCGTGAACTGTATGCCAAGGAAATGGAGCGGCTCGGAATCGACTTGAGCTGGAAATCGTCCGAAATCGAGGGCAATACCTATACCCTGCTTGAAACGGTCAATCTTCTCAAGGACAAGGTTGAGGCAAAGGGCAAGAAGCGAGAAGAGGCGATTATGCTCCTGAATCACAAGGAAGCGCTCAAGGCTATCGTTGCACAGCCGGACTATTTCAAGACGATGTCATTGGCGAGGATGGAAGACGTTCATTCGTTGCTGATTGCGGGGCTTGGCGTCACGCGGAACTTGCGGCATGTGCGTGTCGGCATTTCCGGCACGAATTATCGTCCGCTTGAAGTCGAGGCGCAGATTCGCGAAGCCGTGCAGGATATGTGCGCGCTGGTGAACGGCAAGGCTGATCCTTACGAGAAAGCTCTTTTGACGCTTCTTCTTATCTCCTATATCCAGCCTTTTGTCGATGGCAACAAGCGCACGAGTCGACTGATGTCGAATGCGCTTCTCATCGCGAATGGGTGTTGCCCTCTTTCTTTTCGCACGGTCGAAGCTGACGATTACCGTGCGGCGCTGTTGCTGTTCTATGAGCAGAACAATCTCTCGGCTTTCAAGAAGATGTTTCTTGAACAGGTCGCCTTTGCCGTGAATGAGTATTTCTGATAACGCGCAAGACGTGCAGAGAGTTCAGTTTTTTTCAAAAATCGCAATCGATTCTTCAGGAAGTGCAATTTACTTTTCGCCGTTGATGGTGTATACTACTGAACATGAAAACGATTCTTGTCGCTGTCCTTGCCGTCTGCGGTTCGTGTGCGTACGCCGAAACCGCGTCCGAAGCCGAACTCAAGGCGAAACTGCCGGAGATCTTCGCGAAGTCCGCCGCGCACTATCGCGCGCTCGACGCGGCGGCGACGCCGCTCATGCGGGACGAAAAGGGCGAGCCGCGCGTGCCGCATGGCTGGAAGAAGTGGAAGACGGGGAAGGACGAGCTCGACATGCGCTCGATCTACTGGTGGACGTCCGGCCATTTCCCCGGCTCGCTCTGGCTGCTTCACGAGGCGACGGGCGAGGCGTTCTTCCGCGACCGCGCGACGGCGTGGATGGAGCTGCTGCGTCCGGTCGCGGACTACGACGGCAACCACGACGTCGGCTTCATGATGTACTGCTCCTTCGGCAACGCGCGGCGCATCCTGAAGACGGACCGGTACGACGCGCTTCTCTGCCGGACGGCCGAGGCGCTCGCGCGCCGCCACTCGCCCGACCTCGGCCTCATCCGCAGCTGGGGCGAGATCTCGGATCGCAACCACTTCCTCGTCATACCCGACAACCTGATGAACTTGGAGCTGCTGACGTTCGCCTCGAAACAGTCGGGCGACCCGAAGTTCGCCGCGATCGCCCGTGCGCACGCGACGGCCACGATGGCGAACCACTTCCGCGCCGACGGCGGCACGTACCACGTGCTCGACTACGACCAGCGGCCCGGCTTCCTCGGCACGGTGCAGGGCATCCAGCGCGGACAGGGCCTCTCGTGCCGGACGGCGTGGAGCCGCGGACAGGCCTGGGCGGTCTACGGCTACACGATGATGTACCGCGAGACGAAGGACCCAGCGTATCTCGCCTTCGCGCAGAAGGTGACGGACTTCGTGCTGAACCATCCGAACCTGCCGGCGGACGGCATCCCGTACTGGGACTTCGGCGCGCCGGGCGAGGAACGCGATAGCTCGGCCGGCGCGATCCTGGCGTCAGGCCTTCTGGAGCTTGCGGACTTCGTCGGCGGCGCGAAGGGCGCGTCGTACCGCGCGTTCGCCGTCAAGCAGCTGCTCGCGCTCGCCTCGCCCGTCTACTTCGCCGCGCCGGGCGAGAACGGCGGCTGGCTGCTCAAGCACGGCGTCGGGCACAAGCCCGGCGACTCGGAGGTCGACACGCCGCTCAACTACGGCGACTACTACTTCCTTGAGGCGCTGCTGCGCTTTCGCCTGACGGCCTCTCAGGCCGCCACGCGCGATTCCAATACCCCCCCCCCAGCTCATTAGCCAAGGCCCCAAAGGGCCTGAGAGACGCTTTCCGACGCGACGCCTCCTTCTGACGCGAAGGGGGCGTGTCGTTCGCTCGTTTTCGACATTCACACAACACAACTAAGGAGAGCAAACATGAACAGCATGAATCGAATCGGAATGGCGGTCGGGATGGCTTCTCTGCTGTCGGGCGCGACGTTTTCGGCGACGGCGCCGTATGCGTTCTACCCCGTCTCGGGTCAGGTCGTCGGCGCGGCGGCTTCCCAATGGACGGCATCGGGAGGTGACAGCCTGCCGGTCGCCTCGGGAACGGTTGTCAACGGGAAGGCGAACCAGTCCGTCAGCGACGACGCGCCCGGCCGGTTCATCTACGCGAACGGCGAACAGGTCGTCGCCGATTGCCAGTCCTACCGTCTGGCGAAAACGTCCAACAAGGCCGGCTCCTTCACCTGGTCAGACCTGCTGGAGAACCTGTGGGCGCAGACGTCGGAAACGGGCGGCTTCACGATCGAGTTCTTCATCAACCCGGCGGCTTCGGGCTCTTACAACAACGAGAACAACCTCAGCATCCAGAACGTTGCGCACACGGATTCGGCCTCCGATTTCGAGCAGGGCCTGACGGTCAATTTCGTCAACAACCAGAAAATCCGCTTTACCAATACGGGCCTGCGCGACAAATACAAGGACTTGACGCTGGCCGGCTTCTTCGTCGGCACGTCGGGCAACTATCGGAGCAGCTTGGACGACCGCTGGTGGCAGATTGCCGTGACGGCTTCGCGCGCGGACAACACGGCGCGTCTCTACGTCAACCGCAATCTGGCGGCGGAACTCCCGTGGACGAACACGACGTGCACGACCGGGCGTCAGTTCGTGCTGTCGTCCGGCACGACGGGGCAGGAATCGCGGTTTACGGCCCTGCGCGTGACGCCGGCCGTGCTGACGCCCGCCGAGATGATGGTCGCGAGCGACTGGGACAGCCGCGCCGACACGCCGACCGGGACGCAGACGCTGGCCTTCTACTCCTTTGCCGACTGCGAAAACGGCTCGTTCGCGCCGACCAACGCGATCCGCCCGGACGCGGGGGCGGTCTGGGATGCGGCGATTCAGGTGCGCTGCTGTGGCCCGACCCCTTCGTTGGCCGCCGCGCCGTCCGTCTTCACGAATGCGGCTCCGGCCAAGTACATCTACGCGGGGCGCGGGGGCGCGCGTGTGGCTGAGAATCCGAAGTCCGTTTTCCTCGCCGCACAGAACATGGCCACAGGCAACAAGAACGGCGCGGTGCTTGACCTGTCGTTTCTTGCCCACGGTTTCAGGGATCTGGATGCATGGACGGTCGAGTGGTTCTACCGGATGGAACGTCCGGGAGCTCAGTCGACCCGAACGATGCAGCTCGCGTCGCTGCGCGGTGCGGACGAGACGCTCGTGTCCGCTGTGCCGAACGCGACCCTGACGGCGAAGAACGTCGGCACGGGCGAGTCCGCCGCCTACAACGCGTCGCTGATGGTGTCGGCGGACGGGCCGGACAACCGGGCGGACGGCGACTCGCGCTGGCATCACGCGGCGCTCGTCTACGACAAGGCGACGAAGCGCCTGGCCTGCTGGGTCGATTATGCGCGGATTCAGCCGTCGGACAGCCAGTCGGGGCTGGCCTTCGATTTCGTCGGCGACGGCACGACGCCGCTCGGCGACGTGAACCTCTATCTCGGCAACTCGAACGCCTGGACGGCGACCACGGACGCGATGATGCGCGGGTCGGTCTCGTCGATCCGCGTCTCGTCGGGCGCGTTGGACGTGGATGACTTTCTCATGGCGTCCGACGCGGCGGCTTCGTCCGATTCGACGGTGTTCCACTGGCGGTTCGAGGGCCCGACCGGGCTGGTCTTGACGAACGAGGCGTCCGCCGCGTCCGTCGGCGAACTCTTTTCTGCCTCTCGGTTCGGCTACAATCCGACGCTGGTCAACGCCCTCACGAACCGTGTGGATTCGGATGTGCGGGCCGCGCAGCTGACGTCCGGCGGCGTGACGCTGGGCGCGAACGGCGGCTCACTGCGGTGCTGGGGCGGCGGCCAGACCGGCTTCGGCACGGCCCGCCTCTGGAGCCGGGCGGCCAAGGCGGCGCCCGTGTACGGGGCGTTGCACCATCCGACGAACTTCACGCTGGAGGCGTTTGTGAAGCTGGAGGCGGACGTGACGGGCACGATGACGCTGTTCGGCTACGGCGACGGCAAGGCCGACGGCTCGCAGACGTTCCTGTGGGCCGTGCAGTGCGACGGGGCGACGGGCGCGGTGACGGCGCATCTGCGGGATGCGTCCGGCGCGCAGACGTGGCTGACGAAGGACGGATCGCGGACGCTCGCGTCGCTCGACAACCGCAAATGGCATCACGTCGCGTTGACGTTCGACCGTGCGGCGCAGACGGCGCGTCTCTGGTTTGACCGCAAGCTCGCGGCGGAATTGACGGGTGCGGACATCCTCTACACGGACACGCCGTATGCGAACTTCCGCTTCGGCATGGGCTTTCGCGGCTGGATGGACGAGATTCGCCTGTCGGATCGCGTGCTGTCGTCGGACGAGCTGATTCGCCGCGCGCCGTCGGGCGTGCTGCTCATGATTCGCTGAGGAGGACGCATGGCCTTTTCTCTTCGATTCTTCGCCGGGGCGGTGTGCGCCGTGGGCGCGGCGGTTTCGGTTGCGGCGGCCGAGAGGCCGCTGACGCTCCCCCGGCGGCTGTACACGCCCGAGACGATCGCGGGCCTGAAGGCGAAGCCGGTGCGGAATCCGCTTGGGCTGACGCTCTGGAGCGCGCGCGAGGCGCCGGGGCTCGCGGCGCTCAAGGCGCGGTCGCTTGACGACCTCGACCGTTTCATCCCGCTGACGCCGCCGGCCGTGATGTGGACGCCCGAAAACCTCTGTCCGTTCTGCGGCGCGCGCTGGGAGCTGAAGGGGCGATCCTACATCGACATGATGATGGGCCGGGCGTATGCGGAGATCCTGGACGACCCCTATGCGCTGACGACCGCGTGCTGCAACCTGCGCATCCCCGAAGACGAGGCGGACTGGCCGACGGGCGGCCGCTGGGCGACGCGCAACACGATTGCCGTGCCCCATCTCGACGGCGTGACGCGCGCCTACACCTTTCTCGTGCCGCCGTCGGACGTCGGCAAGGCGTTTGCGACCGTGCCGGTCCGCAAGGGCCGCGACACCTGGTTCTGTCCGGCGATGGACGTCTGGAACCGGCGCATGGTCTGCCTGCGCGAGCGGCTGATCCCGTCGCTCGCGGCCGTGGCGCTCAAGAACCCCGACGCGGCGACGCGGGCGGCGGCGCGCCGTATGCTTGTGCGCATCTTCGTGAGGCTGGCCGAAGTCCTGCCGCGCGGCACGGTCTGCCAGTCGTCGGCGTGCGACATCGGGTACGGCCTCGCGCGGTCGCCGAAGGCCGCCGGAGGGCGACCGGGCTACCTGACGGCGGCAGAGTACCGCGCGACGCCGCGCCATCGGCGGCCGTCCTGGCACACGCCGGCCTACTATTCGCTGGGCGTCTTCGGGTCGAGCGCGACCGGCAACTGGCAGAACGGCGTTTTCGCGACGTTTGCGCAGCTGCTGGAGGCTTGGGACGTCGTGCGCGACAGCGCCGAGGCGCAGCCCTTCGTCGCGCAGATCCAGAAGGGCGTCGTCGACGAGCTCGGCTTCTGCCTGTCGTGGAGCCTGCCGTCGCAGGGCAACACCGAATACGTGTGGTACGACGCGGCGACCCGCGTCGCCGTCGCGCTGCAGGATCCGTGGTATCTGAACTTCGCGATTGACCGCATCCGCGACACGGGGATTTCGGAGGTCTACGCCGACGGTCTCGTGACGGAAGGCGCGCTCCGTCCGTATGCGGGGATGGTCTGCAACAACTTCCGCTTCGTCGACCGTCTGCGCGCGGCGGGGATCTTCGACCTGTACGCGGAACTGCCGCGCGTCGAGCACGCGGCGGCCCGCACGGAGCAGGCCTGCCGCACGCTGTGGGGCGGCACGGTGTCGCCGGGCGACGACATGGCGCAGGGCTGGCTGCCGTCGACGGCGGCGTGGGGCGGCAAGCCGTCCGAAAAGCCGGACTACGGACGCTTCCGGGGCGAGAACTATCCCGACTGGGGGCTTCTGATGCTGCGGTGCGGCGGCGTCTCGAACCGGCTGGAGATCTGCATGGACAACGCCAAGCACGACGGCCACGGGCACAACGCCCGCCTGAACCTCGAACTCTTCTACGAGGGTACGCCGCTGATGCCGGAGCTTGGCTACTGCCAGACGACGCTCGCCTACGACCGTGGGTTCGGGCTGGAGCTGAAGGAGCGGTATGCGCGCGAGCGGGGGCTTCCGTTCTGCACGGTGCCGAAGCCCAATCCGTCGCACCCCGGCCAGTGGGGGCTCTGGTACGCCTACGGCAACATGGATCTCACGCACGTCTCGGCGGCCATCGACTGGACGCTGCTTGGGCCGTACGGACGGCGTGACTACGCCGCGTGGACGCCGCGCTTCGCGACGGCGGAGTCGCCCGACGGCCCCGAAGGGTTCGCGCAGTTCGCCGAGGGCGCGCTGGACAGCCTCGGCCGCGCCTATCGCCGCCAGCTCGCGGCGATCACCCTGCCGTCGGGCGGCGCGCTCGCGCTCGACTTTTACCGCCTCGTGGGCGGCCGCCGCCATCAGACGTTCGCCCACGCCTACTCTCCGAAAGCCGGCGAGCCGGTCGCGTACGCGGGGCTGGATCTCAAGCCCGCGCCGTTTGCCGACTACGCCGCGTATGCGGCGGCGAACGGCTGCGACCTCCAGACGAACGCCGCCTATTCGGCGCGCGCCGTCTTCTATCCGTATCTCCGTGACCTGCGGACGGCCGCAAGCGGCGACGCGGCGTGGCGAATGACGTTCCGGTGCCGTCCGGGGGCCTATGCGCCGCTGACGGACGCGGGCCGCGCGTTCTTCGACGCCTGGGTGCCGAAAGCCGTGCCGGATGTGGACTTTGACCTGTGGGGCGCGAGCGCGGGGTCGCCCGCCGCGACGCAGGTGCTGACGATGAAGGGCCCGAACGTCACGCGCCAGCAGGAGAAAGCGAACCATCCGCGCGGCTATCAGGGCTACCTGATCCCGTTCGACGGCCTGCTCGACATCGTCTCGGAAGTCCGCACCGCACCGACGGACGGCCTGAAGAGCTGCTTTGCGCGCGTCTACGCGCCGCGCCGGGCGGAGGGACAGGCCCCCGCCGTGCGTCGCGTCGAGCCGCTGGGCGAGGGCGCCGTCAAGGTCGAGACGGCGGACGGCACGCTCTACGCGGCGGCGACCGAAAGCGACACGGGGCGGTTCGCGTCCGGCGGCTTCGCGCTGACGGGACGGTTCGGCGCCGTGCTGCCGGATCGGAACCTCATCCGGCTCTATGACGGCGAATCGGTCGCGCTCGAAGCGGGCGGTCGCATCTGGCGGGCGAAGGTCGCGCCCACGCAGCGTCTGCGTCTGCGGGAGGTCGTCGGTGACGTCTCGGGACGGCCGCAGGAGCATGCGCTCATCGTGGCGGGCGGCGACCTTCCGACGGACGGCACGTGGAAGGGGCGGTGGATTACGGTGGAGCATCCGGGCTGCCGCATGCCGAGCGATTCCTACGAAGTCGCCGCGATCAGCCGCATCGCGGACGGCGTGTATCGCGTCGATCTCGCGGAGAAGCCGACGTTCGTGACGTTCCGGGCGAAGGTCTCGTCCATCGAGCGACAGGCCGACGGCTCCGTCGTCTACAAGGCGGATCGCTGGAACAACAAGGAGGAGCACGCGAAGGGCTTCGGCGGGCGGATCCATTTCGCGCGCACGGGCTGGACGCCCGACTACGCGATTGTCGCCGCGAAGGGGCGGGGCGGCGCCTACCGCGTCGAGGCCACGCCGCCGGACGGACAGGCGCCGCGCGTCGGCGACGTGTTCACGCTCTCGCGCATCCGCGCGGGCGACACGGTCGTCTTCCCGTCCTCGCTCGCCGCGCGCGGACGCGACGACGGGCGCGGAGGCGTGGCTTTCGAGGTCGTCGCCACGGGCCCGTACGAGGTCTCGGCGCACACCGCGCCGTTTGCGGATGGCGACCGCGTCGTGTTCTGGGGCGACTCCATCACGCACGGCGGCCTCTATCCGAAACTGCTGTCGGACTTCTACCTGACGCGCTATCCCGACCGCGTGGTGCGGTTCTACAACGCGGGCGTCAGCGGCGACAGCGCCGGTGCGGCGCGGATGCGGTTCGCGGAGGACGTGCGGCGGTGGAACCCGACCATCGTCACGCTCATGTTCGGCATGAACGACGCGGGGCGCGGCATGTACGACCCCGTGAAGATGGCGGACGCCGCGTATCGGACGACGATTCCCGCCCGCGAGGCCGCCTGCCGCGCGGCCTATGAGACGAATCTGACGGCGCTGGTGCGGTGCGTCCGCGCGGAACTGCCACAGGCGCGGCTGATGTTCCTGACGCCGACGCCGTATGACGAGACGGCCGTGCAGACGGGGCCGGACGCCGTGCCCGCGCTGAAGGGGACGGTCGCCGCGCTGGCGCGGTTTGCGGACTTCGGGCGAAAGCTCGCGGCGAAGACAGGAAGCGCGGTCGTGGACTGGAATGCGTCCGTGTCGGCGCTCGTGGACGCCGAGCAGGCGAAGGATCCGTCCTTCTCGTTCGTGAACCGCGACCGGGTGCATCCGGGCGCGCCGGGGCATCTCTTCCTGACGTGCGAATTCCTGAAGGCGCAGGGCGCGACGAATCCCGTCTCGGATGTCGCGATTTCGGCGCAGGATGGCTTGGTGCGTCTGTCTGAGAATGCGACGGTCAGCGGCTTCGCCCGGACGGCGGACGGCTGCGCGTTCATGGTCTTGGCGCGGGCCCTGCCGTGGGTCGTGCCGACGGAGGCCGAGTCCGCGCTCGCCTACACGCCCGCGTTCGCCGAGCTGAACCGTGAGCGGTTGACGGTCACGGGACTGGTGCGCGACGAGGCTTACGCGCTGCGCATCGACGGCGAGGCGGTCGGCGTCTGGACGGGGGCGGCACTTGCGCATGGCGTCGATCTCGGCCGCAACGCGAAGACGCCGCAGTCTCGTCAGGCGGCGGAGGTCGGGCGACTGAACGCCGCGCGGTGCGCAATCGAACGCGACAAGTTGAGGCTGTTCGCCGCGTCCCGGTGGTTCCTGCGACTGCGCGGCGTAGACCCCGACGACTTTGCCGCCGTGCGGGCCTATCTCGGCGGCCTGACGGAGGCGGAGAGGACTGGCTATTTTCAGCGGATGCTTCCCGATTACCTGCGCGACTATGGCCGGAAGGACGAGATCGAGCGCGATCAGGACGTTCGCTGGGCGGAGCTGCTGAAGCTGCGCGCGCCGAAGCCGCACCGCTATGAGGTTGTCCGCCTGACGCCGCACGCGAAAGACGGTAAAGCAAAAAACGGTAAAAGCAAAGGAGAGATCAAATGACGACACGGCGCAATTTCCTGATGTCCTCGACGGCGTTCGCGGGGGTGGGGCTTTTCGGCTCGTCGCTTCGCGCGGCGATGAAGTATGACAAGCGTGCGGTGCTTGACCTCTTTCGTCTACGGGCGGCGGACACGGATGCGCGCGTCCGGGCTGGAATCGAGGCGAACCGCAAGGGTTCGTTCCTCTTCTCGTTCGTTGGAAAGGATGGCAAGGCGCTGGAGAGCGTCCGCGTAAGGCTCCGTCAGAAGACGCACGATTTCCGCTACGGGGCGGACCTCTTCATGCTGGACGAGATTTCTGACTCGAAAGCGAAGAATGAGGCTTACAAGGCGCACTTCGCCGAAGCGTTCAACCTCGCGACGTGTCCGTTCTACTGGACGGGCCTTGAGCCGGAGGAGGGCAAGACGCGCTATGCGAAGGACGCGACGAAGCTCTACCGCCGTCCGGCGCCCGACCTCTGCCTCGACTGGTGCGAACAGCGCGACATCGAGCCGAAGGCGCACATCCTCAACTATCCGAGCCAGACGCCCGAATGGGCGGTCGGCGACGCGCGGCGTGAGAGGATGCTGCTCGTCAAGCGGTTCCGCGAACTGTCCGAACGCTACGCACAGCGTGTGCGCATGTGGGAGGTGACGAACGAGACGCTGTGGGGCGCGGATTTCACATCCCCGACGACGGGCGACCTCTACCGTTCGGACGATCTCGTCGAATGGAGTTTCAGGACGGCTGAGAGGTTCTTCCCCGGCAACGAGCTGATCGTCAACGAGGCCCATTGCCGTGTCTGGAATGACCCGTGGTTTCAGCGCAGCCGCAGCCCGTACTATATGCAGGTCGAGCGGGCGCTCCGCAAGGGCGCGCGCATCGACGCGGTCGGCCTGCAGTTCCACATGTTCCACGGGACGGATCAGGCTAACGTCGCCAAGGCGGCCAAGACCTACTATGACCCGCAGAGGCTCTTTGATGTCCTCGAGACGTACGCGACGCTCGGCAAGCCCCTCCAGATCACGGAGATCACCGTTCCCGCCTACTCGGAGGATCCGGGCGACGAAGCGGTGCAGGCCGAGATCCTGCGGGAACTCTACCGCATCTGGTTCTCGGCGCGTGGCATGGAGGCGATCATCTACTGGAACCTGCCCGATGGGTATGCGGCCTACGCCGAGCCGGGGGACTTCTCCAAGGGCGAGAACCTCTATTACGGCGGGCTCTGTCGGTTCGACATGTCGCCGAAGCCGGCGTATCATGCGATCCGCGAGCTTTTCGAGAGGGAATGGCGAACGAACGTTGATGCCGAGTCGACGGGCCGTTACGTGTTTCGCGGTTTCTACGGCACTTACGAGGCCGAGTTTACCGCGAAGGGTCAGACCGTCCGCCAGGAAATCCACCTCAGTCGCGAGCGGTTGCCCGACGTGAAGGTCGAACTGCCCGTCTAAACGTCTCCTTGCACGGGATTTTTCCGTAATCTGCATAGCTTTTCTTCCATGAATGACAAACTCCGATCCGTGACTGCAGAAACACGTTCTTCCACGCCGCCCATCTTGATGGTTCACGCAGAGCCGCCGCGTGCGCAGAGAAGAAGATGTCCGGTGCTCGGTGTGATGATTGTTGGGGTGGCGGCGTTCGCGACGGTCTGCGCGGACGGAGGTGTCGGCGAACGCCGTCCCGGCCGCGTGCCGAAATATGCCGCCTATGAGGCGTTCGCGCCGGGCGCCGTCTCGCCGAGGGGGCATCTGGAGGAGTTCCTGCGCCGCGAACGCGACGGCATGCTCGGCAACCGCAGGAAGCTCGGCTACCCGTTTGACACGGGGTTGTGGTCGGAGCCGATCAAGTCCATCCATTTCACGGAGGGCGTCTACAACGGCGACGACGAGGACCAGTCCGGCAAGAAGGACTGGTGGAGTTCGGGCGCGTGGTGGCCGTTCGAGCAGACGGCCTACCTGCTCGACGCCATGATCCGAACGGCGAGCCTGATCGACGCGCCCGCGCTGGAGGCCGAATACCGTGACTCGCTCGAAGCCGTGCTCGCGAACCAGGCCCCCGATGGCGACCTCTTCCGCTTCCTCTCGCGCAGCGAGACGCAGTGGCCGCTGGTCGTGTTCTTCCGAAGTGCGCAGGCGTACGCCGAGAAGACGGGCGACAGGCGCGTCTGGGAGGCCTTCGCGCGGCACTACGCCGGCAAGAGGGACGTGCGGACGAAATGGGACTGGCGCGACATGCTGAGCATTGAGGGCATGCTCGCGACCGGCGCGCAGACGGGCGATCCGGCGCTTGTGGCCGATGCCGTCGCCTGCTGGGAGCAGAGCCGCTACGCCATGCGCTTCGCGGAAGAGACGCGCATTCACGACCACGGCGTCTCCTTCGCCGAGACGCTCAAGATCCCTGTGCTGCTCTACATCTACACGGGCGACGCACGGTATCTGGAGACCGCGAAGCGCGTCTGCCGGAACGCCTTCGACCTGAACGGGCAGGCCACGGGGCAGGTCTCGTGCAACGAGTACCTGTCGGGGCGCGATCCGCGACAGGGCTACGAGAGCTGCGTCGCGGCGGACATGCTGTGGTCGCTCGGCTGGTTCGTCGAGGCCGACGGCTTTGCCGAGGCGGCAGACCGCATGGAGCGCATCGCCTACAACGTCGTGCCCGGCGCGATCACCAAGGACTTCCGCCGGCACCAGTACCTCTCGGCGGTCAACCAGGTCGCCTGTACGCCGTTCGCGCAGTCTGCGCATTTCAACTACGGCGAATCGACGTGGCGGCAGTACCGTCCGTCGCACTTTCCGCAGTGCTGCACGGGCAACATCCTGCGCGCGCTCCCCGCGTTCGTCCAGCGGATGTGGCTGAAGGACGCGAAGACCGGCGGGCCAGTCGCCATGCTGCTGGGGCCGAGCGCGGTGCGGGGCACGTTCAACGGCGTTGCGTACACGGTCGAGGAAGAGACGGACTATCCGTTCGAGGACACCGTCCGCTTCAAGGTGACGGTGTCCGAACCGGTCGAGATGCCGCTCGTCTATCGCGTGCCCGGATGGGCTGAGACGCCGGAGGCCGGACGGCTCGTGACGGTGCGCCGCCGTTGGCAGGGCGCCGAGACGGTCGAGGTCAGCCTGCCGACATCCGTGAACCTGCATTCCGACCGCAACTGGCACTGGTTCACGCGCGGCGCGCTGACGCTTTCCTACGCCGTTCCGAGCGCCGTGACGGAGGAGCGGCCCGGTGACCCGTTCACGCCGCTCTCCAGCGAGCCGACGGGAGACTGGAACTTCGCCCTTGATCTCGACGGCTTTCAGAAGGGGACGTTGGCCGTCGAACGGCGCGCATCGGCGTTCCCCTTCGAGCAGCCGACCTTCGCCGTGAAGATTCCCGTCCGGGAAATCAAGGAGTGGCAGGTTCTGGACGAGCAGCGCTTCATGCCCGATCCGCCGCTCTACACGCACCCGACGGGAAAGACGCGCGAAATCGAGCTCGTGCCCTACGCGACGACGCTCGGGCGCATCACCTGCTTCCCGGACACCGCGCCGCGTCGGCAGCTGCCGGTTGTCGCGGCGTATACGACGGGCGCGTGCTATGACTTCGATCCGGCGCGGCCGCTCGCGGAACAGGTCTACGATCCGGAGGGCTGGACGGACAGGCAGTTCCGCAAGCTCTACAAGGTGCCGCAGCGCAACGCCAACCTGTTCTTCGACTTCTTCAACTATTTCGGGGCGGAGACCAACAAGCTCACGTATGCCCTGTTCCGCGTGTGGAGCGACGAGGTGGGCGAAGCGACGTTCTGCATCGGCGCGGCCAACCGCTGGCAGGCGTTCATGGACGGCGAAGAGATCGCCTCGTCGGGCGACGGCTGGGTCGAGGGCGAGATGATGGCGCCGTTCTGGGTGAAGCACGCCGTCCGCAAGGGCTACAACTATCTGCTGCTGAAGGTCGCGACGACGGGGACTCGCATCGGCCAGTTCCGCCGCGAGTGGGGCGCCAAGGTCGAGGCGTTCCGAGTCGAGACGCCGTAGGCGCGGCCGCGTTCTGGCAAGAGGGACGACATCTGGAGAAAGGAACTGTCATGGAAATCCGAATGCTGATTGACTGCTTTGTGGGCGTGCTTGGCCTGTGCGCACTGTCCGCGCGTGCCGCGAAAGACGTCGACGTGCGCGCGTTCGGCGCCGTCGGCGACGGCGCGACGAAGGACACGGCCGCGATCCAGCGGGCGATTGACGACGTGGGCGCGGCGGGCGGCGGACGCGTCACGTTCGCGTCCGGCACCTTCGTCACGGGGACGGTCAGCCTCAAGAGCGGCGTCGAGCTTCACCTGGAGGCCGATGCCGTCCTGCTCGGCTCGCCTGACGAACGCGACTGGAAGGATCAGCCGGACGCGAGGCACGTCAGGACGGAGTTGTGCCCGCGACGCCGCAGCGCCTGCCTGATCTTCGCGGACGAGGTGGAGAACGTCGCCCTCACGGGGCGCGGCGTCATCAGCGGCAACGGCGAACGGTTCGTCGAGCCGATTCAGGGGGATCATCCGGGGCTTCAGTACCGGCGCAGGCTGTCCAACGACCGGTCGCCGCCCCGCGTCGTGTTCTTCGCGGGCTGCCGCGACGTGCGCGTGGAGGGCGTCACGCTGCGCGACCCGCCGGCGGGCTGGAGCTTTTGGGTGAACGACTGCGACCGGGTGAGGTTCCGCGGCGTGGACGTCCTCACCGACATGGAGTATCCGAACAACGACGGTATCCACGTCAACTGCTCGCGCGACGTCCTGATCTCGGACTGCCGCATCGAAACGGGGGACGACGCGATTGTCGTGCGCGCGAATTCCGCGAGCCTCGCCGCGCCGAAGCCCTGCGAGCGCGTGGCGGTCGTCAACTGCTCGCTCCGCTCGTACGCCAACGCCATCCGCGTCGGCTGGCTGAACGACGGCGTCATCCGCAACTGCACGTTCTCGAACTTGGCCATCACGGACTCGGCGAGCGGCATCGGCATCGTCCTGCCGGCGGGAGGCTCGCGCGCGAGCGGCTTCACGGATCAGGGTGTCGAGGCGACGCTCGTGGAGAACCTCGTCTTCTCGAACATCGTCATGGACCGCATGGGCGGGCGGCCCGTCCACATGGAGATCAGCGACCGGGAGGGGACGCGCTGCGAGGCCGTGCGGCGGATTCGCTTCAGCAACCTGATGGCGCGGGGTCTGGAGTTCCCGCTGCTCCTCGGTCGTCCGGCGAACCCGCTGGAGGACATCGTGTTTTCGGGCTGCTCGTTCGTCCGCGAGCTGGACACGCGCCCGGCGTACCGGGGCTGGGAGAAGCGCGGCTTCACCCGCACGCTCCGCCGCGCCGGAGCCGCCGAACGGGCGCACCTGAGGAACGTCCGCTTCGAGAACGTGTCGTTTGATGCGGACTGAAATGAAAGCCGACCTCTTTTCAAGATTTGTGGGGACAGGCCTCGGTTCGGTCTGCGCAAACGGACTGAAGATTTATTGCGTGAATGAGCGCAACTTCGCGCGGGAATTTGCTATAATGCGCATGATTCAAAAATCAATAAGGAATGATGTCATGACAAAAGAAACACGTTCAGAAAATTCATCGGACGTAATGGTTCACGCAGAGCCGCAGAGGCCGCAGAGAATGAGAACGTCGATGCTCGGCGTGATGGTCGGTATCGTATCGGTCTGCGGCGCGGCGCAGAACGACGGGACGCAGGTCTTGCAGCCGAGCGCGAACAGGGACGGCAAGGTCTGCCAGACGCTTGCCGACCTCCCCGTCGCGTGCCGCGCCGTCGAGACCGTGCCCGGCGAGGCGCCGTCGCTCCTGCCCGAAGGGCGCGCGCTCAGGCTCGTCTGGCACGACGAGTTCGACGGCGACGCGCTCGACGCGACCAAGTGGGGCTACCGCACGAACTTCTGGGGGCGCCCGGCGCACTGGTTCGCGACGCCGTCCGACAACGCCGTGGAGGTGAGGGACGGACTCCTGCGCCTGAAACTCGTCAGGCGCCCCGACGGCCAGTTCGTCTCGCCCCAGCTGCAGACGGGCGAGCTGGTGTGGGACATTCCGCACGAGGCGAACCCGAAGGGCTTCTGGCCGCTCGGCCGGCGCGAGCGGCCGAAGTTCCTGAAGAAGTACGGCTACTTCGAGTGCCGCGCGCGGCTGCAGCAGCTGCCGGGCTGGTGGAGCGCGTTCTGGATGCAGAGCGAGTCGCAGGGCGTCACGCTCGACCCCGGCGTCTCCGGCATCGAGCATGACATCATGGAGTCGTTCGACCCCGGCGAGGTGATTCCCGCGTGCTTCCACGCGAACGGCTACGGCGCGGACTACCAGGGGTTCAGGATTCCCGACGTGGCGAAGAACGGAATGGCGATGCTGACGGTCGACAAGGCCCAGTTCCACGTCTTCGGCATGCTGTGGACGGAAGAGGGCTACGAGGTCTATGTGGACGGGCGCCTGCGCGGCAAGAGCGCGAAGGCGGTCTCGCACGTGCCGGAGTTCGTGCTGCTGACGACGGAGGCGAAGTGGTACCGCAACGGACGCATGACGGGGACGGGCGTGCCCGAGCTGGAGGAGGCGGCGAAGGCCGGCGACGCGTTCGTCGTCGACTACGTGCGCGTCTACGACCTCGCAGACTGAACGCGCCAGTCGCGCATGGACTGGCCGACGTGGCGCTTGAAGAGGTTCTTGAGGTAGTTCGCGTTTGGGTAGCCCGCGCGGCGCGCGACCTCCTCGATCGGCAAGTCCGTCTCGGCGAGCAGTCGCTTCACTTCGCCGAGGCGGACGGCGAGAATCGCCTGCAGCAGGGAGGTTCCCGTCTCCTCGCGAAAGCGCAGGTCGGCGAGGCTGCGCGAGACGCCGAGGTGGCGCACGACGTCTGCCGCCGTGATGCCCCGTCGCGCGTGCGCGTCGATGTAGGCCCGCGCGGCCCGCGCAATCGACTGTCCGACCGAGGCGTTGCGCGTCGAGCCGCGCTCTTCGATGCTGCGGAGGCCGACGAGGAAGACGCGCCTCTTCGGACACGCCCCATACATCATCGCCTGCAGTTCGCGCGCCGCACGGTAGCCTTCCGTCTCGAAGTCCGGCGCGAGGCTTGTCAGCGAGGGCCGCACGTAGTCGCAGACCATTTCGTCGTCGCCGACGGAGAGGACTTCGATGTCTTCGGGGATCTTGAGTCCGGCGTCGCGCGCCGTCTCGATGATGCGGCGTCCGACGTCGTCGTAGGCCGCGAAGACGCCGCAGGGCTTCGGCAGGGTGAGGAGCCGCCGGGCGAGTTCTTTCGTCGGACGGGTCTCGGCGCGTTCGAGGGTTTCGGACACCAGGCCGCGCGCCGCGAGCTCGTCGGCGAACGCCGCGCCGCGCTCTGCGCTCCAGGCGCGCACCGTCGCGGCCTCCGCAAAGGCGAATGCGCGGAGCAGGGGACTGGACGCGAGCCGCCGCGCGGCGGCCTTGCCGAACGCGGCGTTGTCATCGTTGACGAAGACGGAGCGCGGGATGCGCGCGAGCGCGTCGTCACTTGGCTGGTCGATGAAGACGGCTGGCGCGCCGAGATGGGCGTAGAGGCGGTTTGTGTCACGGTCCTTCGGCGAGATGAAGATGTAGCCGTCATACTTCTCGCGGACGGCAGCGCGCAGGACGCGCGGTGCGTAGTCCGCAAATGAGCGGACGAGGTTCAGGTCCCACGCGCGCCCCTCGCCGAGGAAGCGGTAGATGCCCGTGAGGTGTCGCCGCCCCGCCGCACTGGCGAGGTTGACGAACGCGAAGACCCGAAATCGCCTTTTTCGATTCACGTCGGGCAGTATATCATAAAATGACGGCGGAGGAAAACGGGGGAATAGCGACTCCGTCTGTCAGTTATATCTGACACAATTCGATTCTTGGCGTTGCGTGTCAGTTATAACTTATGCTATACTACCTCACGGTGAGGTTGAAAAATGGTCAAAAGAAGCATCTATCTGGACAAGATTGCCCCGTTTGTCGGCACGGACGTCATCAAAGTCATTACTGGGATGCGCCGAAGCGGCAAGTCGGTTCTGCTGGAGCAGATTCAGGGCATTCTGCGCGAGCGGAATCCCAAGGCCCGCATTTTCTCGGTGAATCTTGAAGACGATGAGAATGTGCGCTTTCGGGAAAAGGGCGTTCTCTTTGATTACTTGAACGGAATGCTGAAAGAGGCCAAAGGAGAGATGGTGTATCTTTTCCTCGACGAGGTACACGACATTGACGGATGGGAGACGGCCGTCAATTCGCTCCGTCTGCGCAAGAATGCGGACTTGTACATCACGGGCTCGAATTCCAAGCTTCTTTCGGGCGAACTGGCGACCTATCTGACAGGGCGTTATGTCGAGATAAAGATGACGCCGTTCTCCTTTGTCGAGTTTGTCGAAGCGGCACAGCCGGTTTGTCCGAAGGAAGACCGTACGCAGCTCTTCAACCGCTATCTGACCTGTGGAGGTGTGCCGTTTCTGGCGAAGGTCGGCTATGATGCGGTCGCGTCGCGCGCCTATCTTCAGGACCTGTTCGGCGCCATCCTCCTGAAGGATGTCGTTCGGCGCAAGCAGATCCGCGATGTCGACCTGCTGGAGCGCATTGTGCGCTTCGTGCTGTCGGAGGTCGGCCACACGTTTTCGGCCCGCCGGATTGTCGCGTTCCTCAAGAACGAGCGGCGCGAGACGTCTGTCGAGACGGTGCTCAATTACCTTGCGGCCTGCGAAGAGGCGTTCCTGATTGCGCGCGTGCCGCGCGAAGACCTGATCGGCAAGCGGATCCTGTCCGTGGACGAGAAGTTCTACGTGACGGACACGGGGTTGCGTAACGAGGTCGTGCGCGGCAGTCTGCGCCGTGATGTCGATCGGCTGTTGGAGAACGTGGTCTACTTCGAGTTTCTGCGCCGGGGCTATGGCGTCACGGTCGGGCGCGTCCGTGAGAAGGAGATTGACTTTTTCTGCAGCCGTAGCGACGGAAACGTCTATGTGCAGGTGGCGTATACGGTCGGAGGCGAGGAGACGCGCGAACGCGAGTTCAGTGCGCTCGAAGCCGTCAAGACGGCAGATCGCAAGCTGTTGCTGACGATGGACAGGCTCGACATGAGCGATGGTGACATCCGACATCGGTATATCCCGGACTTCCTCTGCGAAGAGGATGCCTAAAGCGGTCTGGTCAATCCTGTCGGTATGTTGTTGAAATGATACGATTATTTTGGTTCAATGGTACGGCATGATTTGCTACAATCTGCGGCATCATGAAGACCGAACTCGTCATTTCCGACCGCGCGAAGGCGAACGCGCGCGCCGCTTCAAGATGGGGATGTCTCACACGGAGTGACGGAGCCACGGAGAAATGACCGCTGTCTCGCCCGTCTGCCTCAATGCTGATTGCGTGCAGGAACTCCGTGCCTCCGTCACTCCGTGTGAGATTTCCTCGCTTGAAAGGCTTCATGGGGACTGGATTTAGGGGGACAGGCCCCGGTCTGTTCTGCGCAAACGGACTTGAAATTTTCTGCGCAAACGGGAACAACTTCGCGCGGAAATTTGCTATAATGCACGTTGACTGGAAAAGGAAGGCTTTATGACGATGCGCGAAACGACGAGACTCATGCCGAGGTCGCTTCCCGCCGCAGACGCGGCGAGAGGCCGTCCGCTTGCGTTCGCGCACGGTTCCAGTACCCCCCCCCCCGCTTTTAGCTGACGCCTCAGAAGGCCGTTTCGCGGCCGCTGGCGCGATGCCTACAGGCAGCGCGCGCAGTCGCATTTCCCCGCAAGAATCTCTGTGCCTCCGTCTCTCTGTCGCCTCCGCGTCAAGCGACAGCAACAGGAGAGGGGCGCGCGGGAGACTGTCGCGAATGTCTACGACGCGGGTGCCTGTGGCGCTCAACACGGAGGTGTTGGAGAATCGGAGGCACGGAGGAGAGGGAATGAGTCTTTTGTTCACCGAATGAAAAATGAAATAAGGAAAACACCATGAAAAATACGAAAAGCCAGACTTCACGGAATCTCACACGGAGGGACGGAGGCACGGAGATGTGGGATGGAAATCGCGCAGAGGCGCAGAGGCCGCAGAGAAGAAGATGCTCGGTGTTTGGCGTGATTGTTGGGGCGGTGTCGCTCTGCGGCGCGGCCGGCGCGGCGACAGACGCCCGTCCGGCCGTCGTCTCGTTCAAGGACGCGGCGAAGATCAAGTCGTGGGACGCCTGGGACGACCACAAGGCGAAGGCGGCGGTCACGAACATTCTCCAGAAGGAGAAGCGGTGCGTGACGTGGGCGCGGCTGAACCGGCTCGATCCCGGCTTGCCCGAGATCGGCCGTCTCCAGACGCGCACGTCGGCGGAAGTCAGGTCGTCCAAGTGGTCGGTCGGCTGCGAGACGCTGGACCGCGACTACGGCGACTGGGAGAGCTACAAAGACCTGATTCCGCTTCTCGGCGTGAAGCGCGCCCGCTTCTTTTCGGGGTGGGCGAAGACCGAGCAGGAGAAGGGCGTCTACGACTTCGCCTGGCTCGACCGGCAGGTTCGCGAATGCGCGGCGATGGGCGTGAAGCCGTGGATCTGCATCTCCTACGGGAATCCCGTCTGGGGGTCGGACTTCCGCCTTGGCATGCGCGTGAAGCAGGTGACGGACAGCCCGGAGGCGTTCGCGGCGTGGCTCCGCTACACGCGGGCGCTCGTCGCGCGCTACCGCGACGTCGTTGACGAGTGGGAGGTCTGGAACGAGCCGTTCAACCAGGCGGAGGAATACGCGGAGCTGTTCATCCGCACGGCGCGCGCGATCCGCGAAGTCCAGCCTTCGGCGAAGGTCATCTGCACGGCGATCGCGATGAACAGGGACATGGCGAAGAGCGACTACGCCGTCGTGCTCGAACGGCTGAAGCGCGAAAACGCGCTCGGCCTCGCGAACCTTTTCGCCTACCATCCGTATGCGGACAACCCTGACACGTCCTATGAGGCCGGCAAGGGCCAGTTCGGCTGGACGATGGCCCTGCCGCTGCGGCGGCTCGTCAAGAGCTACTCCGCCGACTACGACATCCTCCAGGGCGAGACGGGCTGTCCGAGCCAGCTCGAATACGCGCACGCGCTCGCCAACGTCGAGTGGACGGAGTACTCGCAGGCGAAGTGGAACCTGCGGCGGGCGATGGGCGACGCGGCGCGGTCGATCCCGTCCTGCCTCTTCACGATGATCGACCTGCAGTACACCTTCATGCTGCAGAGCTTCGGGCTCGTCCGCTCGAACGCGCTGAAGGAGTTCGTCTACCGCCGTCCGAGCTGGTACGCGATGCGCAACGTCTACGCGCTCTTCGACGACGACACCCTGCCGCAAGGCATCACGGAGGTCCAGGCGGGCTCACGCACGCTGTCGAACGCCCTCTTCACGCGCTTCGGGCTTCCGCTCCGCGTCCTCTGGTTCAGCGACCGGATCCCGGACAGCGGGCTGGACTGGACGCCGGTCGATCTCGAAGTCCCGGAGCGGATGGAAGATCCCGTGTGGGTGGAGCTGATCACGGGCCGCGTCTTCGGGATCCCGCGCGCGTCCGTCGCCGGGCGGGCGGACGGAATGGTGCTCCGGCAGGTGCCGATGTGGGATTCGCCCGTCATCGTCGCGCCGCGCGCGGCGATTCCGCTTCAGGCGAAGTGAGGCGCCCGTTCAGTTGATCTTGCCGAGCGGAGAGCGAACAATGAATAAGGAAAACACCATGAAAAATACGAAAAGCCAGACTTCACGGAATCTCACACGGAGGGACGGAGGCACGGAGATAGGGGATGGGGATCGCGCAGGGGCGCAGAGGCGGAGAATGAGACGGTCGGCGCTCGGCGTGGTCGCGGGGATCGCGTCGCTGTGCGGCGCGGCGTGCGCGGCGGAACTCGGCAACGTCGCGCCGGAATTCTCGGCGGCGGGGCGCGCCGACAACCCCGAGGTGAAGGCCGCGAAGGAGCGGTTCTTCAAGTGGGGCTGGGGGCTGTTCGTCCACTACGGGCTCTATTCCGCGAAGGGCGAGGGCGAATGGCTGATGCACGACGAGCGCATCGACCCCAAAGCCTACTACGCCGAGCTTCTGCCGCGCTTCAAGCCGAAGGCCGGCTGCATCGACGAGTGGATTGCGCTTGCGAAGGACGCGGGCATGAAGTACGTCGTCCTCACGACGCGGCATCACGAGGGCTATTGGCTGGGCGACGGGTTCATCCGCGAATACACGTCGAAGGTGCGCGCGGCGGGCCTTGGCGTCGGGGTCTACTACTCGGTCGCCGACTGGAGCGATCCCGACTATCGCGGCGGTCCCGGCGATCAGGTCGCGTGGAAGCGGTTCGTCGCCAAGGCGCACGCCCAGCTGCGCCACCTCATGACCGACTTCGGCGAGATCCAGTACCTGTTCTACGACGGATGTCCGCCGCCGACGGCCTGGGACGGCTACGCGATCAACGCGGAGCTCCGCCGTCTGCAGCCGGGGCTTCTCATCACGCGCTGCCGCGACGACGACGTCAAGAGCTGCGAGCAGAATTCGGCGGGCGGCGACGGGCTCTGGGAGTCCTGCTACACGCTGAACGGCTCGTGGGCCTACAACAAGCATGACGGCGGCTGGAAGACGCCGAAGGACGTCGTCTCCATGCTCATCTCCATCCGCGCGCGCGGCGGCACGATGCTCCTGAACGTCGGCCCGATGGGCGACGGCACGGTGCAGCGGGAGGCACAGGACCGCATCCGCGCCGTCGGCAAGTGGGTGAAGGCGAACGCGGCGGCGTTCTACGACGTGAAGAAGGACCCGTTCGACGGCGCGTGCTACGAGTGGATGACGGCAAGCGGAACCGATCCGCAGACGGCGTACTTCCAGTTCATCCGCTCGTGGAACGAGCGCCGCTACCTCGTGGGCATCTCCAACCGGGTGACGCGCGTCTGGTTCGTGGACACGAACGAGGACCTCGCCTTCACGCAGGATCCCGTGACGCGCATCGTCGCGATCAAGGGGCATCCGTTTGCGCCGAAGGAGGCGATGCCCCGTCTCGCGGGCGTGACGTTCGAGGGCGCGCCCGTGCCCGTCTACGACACGTGCTGGGCGCGGTGTTCGCCGAAGCTTTCGGGACTCTACGAGAAGGTCGCCGCGACGCGGACGAACGCCGTGCGCGACACGTGGCACGGCTTCAGCCGCGTCCGCTTCGACTTCATGGGCCACGCCGCGTGGATCGTCGAGCCGAAGGTCGGCCCGGCGCTGGGCGTGCCGTGGACGTGGACGATGCAGTGGGCGGACGCCTTCGTCGACCGGCAGGGGTGTCTCGACCTCCTGAAGCGCGGCTGGCGGCACGTGACGATCGACGTCTTCGCCGAGCGCATGAACGACGAGGGCCTGAAGGTCTGCCGCGCGTTCCAGAAGTATCTCGTCGAGGAACTCGGCTTCGCGCCGCAGGCCAACCTGATCGGCATGAGCTGGGGCGGCTTCTTCTCGGTGCGCTACGCGAACGCCTATCCGGACAGCGTGCGCCGCATCTATCTTGACGCGCCGCTCCTCAACTTCGAGGGGTTTGCGAATCCCGACTACGGGCGCGTCGGCCCGTGGGCGGACATGCGTCCGGCGGACGGCAACTGGACGGACGATCCGCGCATGCCCGTCAACATGGCCGGGACGCTCGCGCGGGCGGGCATCCCGATCCTCCTCCTGTACGGCGGGCAGGACCAGGTCGTGCCGCCCGCGCTCAACTGTGAGCTTTTCGCGAGCCGCTTCCGCGCGGCGGGCGGCGACATCCGCGTCACGCGGCGCGGACTGTTCGGCCACCATCCGCACGGCGTCGACCCGGACAAGACCGACCTTGTCGCCGATTTCTTCTTCCGTGAGAAGCTTCAACAGCACTAAACAAAAGAGAGACTAAACCATGAACATGAAGACAGTGAAACAGATCGTCTGGGCGGCTTGCCTGTCGGTCATTGGGTCAGCCTCCGCTCGGGCGCAGGTCTACTACGTCTCGCCCGACGGCGAAGACGCGGACGGTCGCGGCACGGAGGCGATGCCGTTCGCCACGCCCGGCTATGCGCTCGCGCAGGCCATGGCGGCGGGCGACGAGGTGCGCGTCCTGAAGGGCGTCTACCTTCTGGACGCCGCGCCGGAGATCAAGGCCGACAACATCACTTTGCGCGGCTGGAACGCCACGCGCGAAGAGGTCGTCTTTGACGCGCAGGGCAAGGGGCGCTGCCTGCAGTTCGACACGGCCGAGACCGGCGCGCTTGTTCTCCGCAAGAACGTCACTGTCGCGGGAATCACCTTCCGAAACGGGCGGCAGGACGTCACGCCGACGGGCCGCTCGTGGACCGGCGCCGGCGCGGGCGTGATGCTCGCGTCCGAGGCCGCGCAGTGGCCGACGGCTGGCAGCCAGTTCGTCACGAACTGCGTCTTCGCGAACTGCGTGAACGTGCAGAGTCCGGGCGGCGGCCTCTGCGTCGCGCCCGGCTCGACGGTCGTGGACTGCCTCTTCACGAACAACCTCACGTGCGCGGACGTGCCGCGCCAGAAGTCGTCCGGCATCCAGGGCGGCGGCGCGGGCGCCTTTGCGCCCGTCGTCGCGGGCGACGTGACGTTCACGGGATGCGTCTTCGTCGATAACGTCGCGACGAACGGCGCGGCGGCGCTTGGCGCGGGCTCGACGCTGAGTTCCTATTCAAAAGGTCAGACGGGCGGCCTTGTCGTGCGGGGCTGCACCTTCCTCCGCAACGTGGGCGTCTCGGCCAATACGGCCGACCTGCGTGCGGCCGGCTGCCTGCCGCAGCGGGCGTGGGACGTCGCGGACTGCACGTTCGTCTCGAACCGTCTGGAGGGCGCGGGCGGCGGCGGCGCGGTCTATACGGGCGCGGCGCTTGGGCAGGGCGTCCTTCCCTCGTCTGCGCGGACGAACACGTTTGCGCGCTGCCATTTCGCGTTCAACGAGGCGCGCGAGTCGGCGACCGTCTCGGGTGCGCTTTATCAGGGCATGGCTTCGCCGCTCGCTCTCGCGGACTGCCTGTTCGCGACAAACGCCGGGACCCAGGCGGCCGCCGTCTATTCGGCGGGACGCCTGTCCGTGTCGAATGGCACGTTTACGGGTTCGGTTTCCGTCATGGCCCAACAGGCGTGGAGCGCAATCGTCTTCGCGGCCGCCGCCGATTCGCGCGTCGAGGCCTGCGATTTCGTCGCGAACGCCTCGGACGGCTACTACGGGGCGCTGTCGGTCGCCGCGAATGCGGCGGTCGTCAACTGCCGATTCCGGGGCAACGCCCGTTCCAACGGCGGGGTCTTTGCTCACGCGTTCGGCTTTCTTCAGCTTCGCGGCGCGGGGGCGACCGTGCGCAACTGCCTGTTCGCGTCCAACACGAACGCCGTCTACGGGTGTGCCATCGGAATCAACGCTGCGGGCGCGACAATCGAGAACTGCACCTTCGTCGGGAACCGTTCGCGGGAAAGCGCGGCGCAAGCCGCGTCGGGCGTGGCGCTTTCCATGAAGGCGGCACAGGCGGACACGACCGTGCGCAACTGCCTGTTCGCGGACAATCGCGGTCGCGCCGCCGCTGTGCCGCAGATCGGCGATCTCGTGAAAGGTTCTGTCGCCTATTCGTGGGCGGATACGGACGTCTTGACCGTCGGGGACGAGAACGGCAACCTTGCCGTCGGCGATGGCAAGCCCTGCTGGAGCGTCAAGTTTCCCGGTGCCTATCGTCCGAGCGGTCGAACGCCCGGACGCGACAAGGGGCTTGCGGCGGACTGGATGGCGGGCGCGACGGACTTCTTCGGCAACAAGCGCATCTTGGGGTCGGGCGTGGACTTTGGCTACGCGGAGTATCGTCCGCAGGGCTTTGCGCTGATTCTCCGCTAACGGGAAGGGTGTCATGAAAAGTCTGTCCATGAAATTTGGCTTTCTCACGCGCGTCTGCGTCCTTGCGTGTGGAACGTCGGCGGGTGCCGCCGACTTCGCCGCCGTCCAGGCGGAAATCCGCCGGATGCCCGGCCTTGAACGCCACTACACGTTCGAGGATGGCAAATGGCATACGGTCGCCAACAAGGCCCCAGTCTTTCCGGGCGAGTGTTCGATGGACGGCGGGCCGCTCGGTTCGCTGTCCATCAAGTCGGCATCCGTCTACGGGCTCGACTATGACGGCTACGACTTTGACTTGAAGGGAACGTCTTGCGTCCTGCAGCCACACTGGACGGAAGGGCGCATCGCGGGCAAGTCTGCGCTGTCGCTCGGCTTGCGGCCCGACACGACCTACCGATCCGGCCTCACGGGCGACGAGTTCCAGAAGGGCTGGAGCTTCGTGCTGTGGACGAAGGTCGAGACGCGGACGGGCGAGGCCGACTGGGTGGGGCGGGCGCCGCTCCTGTCGCTCGGCGACGCCTGGAAGAGCGGGTTCTCTCTCGTCTCCTGGAAAGGCAAGGGCAAGGTGGCGTCCGTCGAGCTGCGGCTCGCGCTGCCACACCGAGAGGGAACGGCGAACGTGCTGGCCCTGCGGACGCCGGACGTCGTCGCGTCGGGCTGGCGCTGTCTCGCGGCGACGTGGGACGGCGCGGCGGTGCGGCTTTACGTGGACGGGGTGCGGCGCGCCGAGACGAACGGCGTCGCGCAGTCGTTCGTCCCCGTGAAGTTCCCCTGCACGTGGAGCGGCAATTCGCCGTTCGACGAGTCGGTCATGCGGGCGGAGTGCTTCCGTCTTGGCGGCGTCAATCCGCAGGCCGTCGTCACGTTCGACGAGCTGGCCGTCTTCTCCCGTGCGCTGCGCGAAGACGAGCTGAAGACGTTTCTGAAGGTGCCGGCCGAGGTGCGGGCGCCCAAGCCGGACGGACGCGGCGTCCGGCTCGCGATTCCGCATGACTCGAACGGCTACTTCCGCATCGACGGAACGGTGCCCGCGACCTGTGACGCGACGGCGTGTCCCGACGTGCCGCCGGGCGCAAAGCTTCGCGTGACGGTCGAGACGCTTGCGGGGCTGCCCGTCTCGACGGCGGAGGTGCCGTTGGCGGATGGTCGTGCGCAGGTGGGCGTGAAGTTCCCCGCCTGTGGCGTCTACTATGTGGATCTCGCGCTCGCGGACGCGGACGGGCAGGTTCTCAAGACGCTGGGCGAGCCCTATCCCGTCGGCATCGTGCCGCCCGCGCCGAAGACGCTCGACTCGCCGTTCGCGCTGTGGGCGACGGAAGACGCCTTCCACTACGACATGAACGTGCGGCGCATCTTCCTCTGGTATCCGTGGAAGGCGGATGCCGACTGCTCGATGACGATGGAGAAGTGGAAAGCCCTCGATCGCTTCAAGCGGTCGATCCGCCTGTTCCGCGAGAAGCAGAAGCTGGGCGACCAGCTGCGGCTCTTCATGTGCTTCACGCTGAAGACGGGGCCGAAGACGTCCTTCACGGAAGAGGAGAAGAAGGTCTTGCGCCACGGGTTCGAGCTTCAGGTCGCCGCCGCGAAGGAGGCGGGCGTCAAGGATTTCGAGGTCACGAGCGAGGTCAACAAGCGCCTGTCGCCCGAAGGGTACGTCGAGCAGCTGAAGATTCTCGTGCCGATCGTCCGCCGTGAGATCCCGGACGCGAAGATCTATCCGCCGGGCGCGACGCCGGATCATGTCTCGTACATCGACCGTCTGCTGAAACTTGGCGCGAACGAGCTCGTCGATGGCGTCTCGATTCACGCCTACAACGGAAGCCCGATCTGGAACTACCACTGGAAGTCGCTCGGCAAGAAGCTGCTCGACGTCTGCCGGGCGCACGCCGTCGGCGGCAAGGCGCTGCCGATCTACAACACCGAATCGGGCGTCTTCTGCCTGCCGCGCGTCAACGGCCGGCCCATGACGCGCGACATCGCCGCCCGGACGCGCATGCGGCGCATCGCGTCGCCGTCCGGCTATCAGGGCTGGTGCACGTCGATGATCATCGTCCCTGAAGACGAGGCCGCCGCACTCCAGTGCATGACGGCGATGATGGACTTCGCCACGGGCTTCGAACTCTACTGCAAGTGCCAGCATGGGCTGCGCGGCTCCGTCCCCAGCTTGCAGGGCGTCGCGATGACGGCACTTTCGGGACAGGTGCTCAACCACGCGAAGACGCATCCGCGCGTCTTGGAGCTGCCAACGCTGGAGGCCGCCGCGCTTGTCTTCGACCGTCCGTCCGAGCCGGAACGGCACGTCCTGGCCGCGTTCGCCGACAAGCCGATGCGCCTGACGTTCCGCGTCCCGCCGCACGCGCGCTTCAAGACGATGGATCTCTACGGCAACTTCGGGCGGACGGCGGCAGACGGGCACGGCGTCCTGACGCTCGACCTGAAGGCGATGGCACCCGCCTACGTGTTCGGCGTACCGGGCGAAATCGCCGCCGTCTCGCCGATGAAGATGACGTTCCCGTCCGAGCTGCCGGACGGCGGTTGCGCGATGGGTGCGGTCGAGATCGAAAATCCCTTCACGTCGCCCCTGCGGGGCACGCTGTCCGTCCGCCCGATTCCCGGATGCGAGATTGCGCTGGAGGAGACGACCGTCAATCTTGCGCCGGGCGAGAGGAGGCGCGTCGCCCTGCGGTTCGTCGGGAAGCGGCTGAAGCGCAAGCCCTATTCGCTGCGTGTCGATCTGGGGGACATCGCCTCGGCGGAAAGCGTGTTCGTGTCGAAGGGCGTCGTCACGGCGATTCCCGAAGCGGTGTCCAAGCTGCCGCTTGACGGCGATCCGGCGAAATGGCGGGCGTATCCGGCTGAGGTTGCGGATGACGCCGAATCCGTCTCCCTTGGCAAGCCCAACCCGGCCGAACCGTGGGTGCCGCAGTGGACGAATCCGAAGGATCAGTCCTTCTCCCTGCGCACGGCCTATGTGCGCGGCGAAGCCATCCGCTTCCTGCTGAATGTGACGGATGACCGGCTCGTCACCGTGCCCGCGTCGGACAGCGGGCGTCCGTTCCTCTACGACTGCGTCGAGCTCTTCGTGGACACGCGCGGCGGACGCGAGCTGGGACGGCCCGCCGCCACGGGCGCCGACCAGGTCGTCGTCGTGCCGACAGCGGGTGACCGCGCCGAGCCGTGCCGCATCTGGTATCCGAAAGGCGAGAACAGGCGGATTGACGTCTCCTGTGTCGGGCGGCGGACGCCGGACGGCTATTTGATTGAAGGCGAAATCCGTCCGCGCGCGGGAAGCGCGTTCCGCGTGCAGCCGGGTTCGCCGCTCCGTCTGGACGTCCTCGTGGACGACTGCGACGACGCGGCACGTCCGCGCAAGTCGGCGATGGCGATCCACGGCACGGTCGACAACATGGCGCGCGTGGAAGACTGGGGACGGTACGAGCTGGCGCCGCCGAAATGAGAATCCTCTGCGGAAAATTCTCAGGCGCGTTCCGCGTCACACGTCGTTCGCCGTGCGGCAGGACACCGCCGAGGCGGATCTGTGGTATAATTCACGGGTCAAACCGAAGAGGAACTTGAAATGTCCGAAGAATGCACACATGACTGCTCGACGTGCGGCAAGGGCTGCGCGGAACACAAGGAAAAGGCCGGCTTCGCCGCGCCGCCCAACGCGGCCTCGAAGGTCGGCAAGGTGATTGCCGTCGCGAGCGGCAAGGGCGGCGTTGGCAAGAGCTTCGTGACGACGATGCTCGCCGTCGCGGCGATGAAGCGCGGCCTGAAGGTCGGCATCCTCGACGCGGACATCACGGGCCCGTCGATTCCGAAGAGCTTCGGGCTCGCGGGCGCGAGCTACAAGACGGATGCCGGCATCGAGCCGACGCTGACGAACGGCGGCATCCGCGTCATCTCCCTCAACATGCTCGTCGAGGATCCGTCCGACCCCGTCGTCTGGCGCGGGCCGGTCATCGCCGGGTGCGTGAAGCAGTTCTGGACGGACGTCCACTGGGGCGAACTGGACGTGATGTTCGTCGACATGCCGCCGGGGACGGGCGACGTGCCGCTGACGGTCTTCCAGTCGCTGCCCGTCGCGGGCGTCGTCGTCGTCACGTCGCCGCAGGATCTCGTCGAGATGATCGTCGCGAAGTCCGTCAAGATGGCGCAGATGATGGGCAAGCCCGTCCTCGGCCTCGTGGAGAACATGAGCTACCTGAAGTGCCCGGACTGCGGCAAGGTCATCGACGTCTTCGGCGAATCGAAGGCGGCGGCGCTCGCGCAGCGGTTCGCGATTCCCGAGACGGTGCGCCTGCCGATCGACCCGGCGTTCGCGTCCGCCATCGACGGCGGCGCGGCGGAGACGATCGAGATTCCCGCCTTCGAGGCGTTCGCCGCGCGGATCTTGAAGCGAGACTGAATCGCCGCGCTGTGCGGTTGAACCGGCGGGCGAATATGGTATAATCTGCGGCCATGAAGATTTCAGAGATCATGGCGGCCGGGCGTCCGGGCCTGTCCTTCGAGGTGTTTCCCCCGAAGCGTCGGACGGCGTCCGATGCCGATGCGGAGCGCGCGGCGATGGAACGGACGAAGCGCGTCGTCCGCGAGATTGCTGCGGCGCACCCCGCGTTCATGTCCGTCACCTACGGGGCGGCGGGCGGCACGACGGGCGCGAACACGTGCGAACTCGCGCGGTTCGTGCAGGACGACTGCGGCGTGCCGGCGCTCGCGCACATGACGTGCATCGCCGCCGACCGCGCGAAGGTGGCGGACGAGGTGCGGGGCTTCCGCGCCGCCGGTGTCGAGAACATCCTCTGTCTGCGCGGGGACTGTCCCCCCGACACGGAGTTTCCCGGCAATCCCGCGTTCTGCCACGCGGCGGATCTCGTGCGGGCGCTGAAGGGCGAGGGCTTCTGCCTTGGCGGCGCGTGCTACCCGGAAGGGCATCCCGAATGTGCGCATCTCGCGGACGACCTTGCGCACGTGCGCGAAAAGGTCGAGGCGGGGCTGGACTTCCTCACGACGCAGATGTTCTTCGACAACAACGTCCTCTTCCACTATCTCGCGCGGCTTCGGACGGCGGGCGTGACGGTGCCGGTCGTCGCGGGCGTCATGCCCGTCACGAACGGCAAGCAGATCCAGCGCATCTGCGCGCTGTCGGGCACGTACCTGCCGCCGCGCTTCCGGGCGATTGTCGACCGCTTCGGCGACGATCCGGTCGCGATGCTGGACGCGGGCGTCGCGTACGCGACCGAGCAGATCGTCGACCTCTTCGCGAACGACGTCCGCAACGTCCACGTCTACACGATGAACAAGCCGGAAGTCGCCATCCGGATCATGCGGAACCTCCATGGCATCGTCGGCGCCCATTGAACGGCGCGGCCTCTGGCGGCGCGACGGCGACAGGGTCTACCTCTGCGGAACCCTGGGCGCGGCGTTCGACCGTTGGCAGCGCGCGCGCGCGGCGGTCAGCGCGGCAGAGGCCTACGAGGCCCAGCGGCTCGGCCTCGTCGAGATTGAGAGGCTGATGGACGAGCTGGAGGCGGCGGCCCGGCAGGAGGTCGAGGCGGCGGGACGTGAGCGGTTGCTGCCGCGCCGCTCGCCGGGCTACGGCGAGATGCCGCTCGCGCTGAGCCGCGAGATCCTTGACAGGCTGGATGCGACGCGGAAGATCGGCGTCGCGCTCACCGAATCCCTGTCGCTCGTCCCGACCAAGTCGGTGACGGCCATCTGCGAAGTGGAACCGAAGATATGAAACACGAAAACGCATTGCGTATCGCCTTTCTCGACGGCGGGTTTGGGACGATGATCCAGGCGGCGGGGCTGCCCGTCGGCAAGGACCCGTGCGACTGGAACGTCGAGAACCCGGCGGCGGTCACGGCGGTGCATCGCGCCTATGTCGCGGCCGGCTCCAAAATCGTCCTCACGAACACGTTCGGCGCGAACCGCCTCAAATACCACGGCGCGCACGACTTGGCGCAGCTGATTCCGGCGGCGATCGCCAACGCGCGCGCGGCGGGCGCGGCGAAGGTCGCGCTCGACCTCGGCCCGACGGGCAAGCTGCTGAAGCCGGCGGGCGACCTCGACTTCGAGGCGGCTTACGACGCCTTCGCCGAGACGGTTCGCCTGGGGCGGGAGGCCGACCTCATCTTCATCGAGACGATGGGCGACGTCTACGAGGTCAAGGCCGCCGTGCTCGCCGCGAAGGAGAACAGCGCGCAGCCCGTCTATGTGACGGTCGCGCTCGGCGAGAACGGCCAGCTGCTGACGGGCGGTTCGGTCGAATGCGTCGCCACGCTTCTGGAGTCGCTGGACGTCGCGGCCTATGGCTTCAACTGCGGCCTCGGCCCCGACCGGATGCTCCCGTTCGTCGAACGGCTGGCGAAGGTTTCGACGAAGCCGATCATCGTCAAGCCCAACGCGGGCATGCCGAAGCTCGTGGACGGGAAGACGGTCTTCCCCGAGACGCCGGACGAGTTCGCCGCGCATGTCGCCGCGCTTGTGCGGGCCGGGGCCTCGATTGTCGGCGGCTGCTGCGGCACGACGCCCGCGCACATCGCGGCGGTGACGGCGGCCGGCCTGTCGGCGGCGGAACGCGGCGCGGTGCGGCGGACGACCCTCGTCTCCAGCGGCACGGGCGTCGTCACGCTGCGGCCGCACCAGGGGCTCGTGATCGGCGAGCGCATCAACCCGACGGGCAAGAAGCTGCTGAAGGAGGCGTACGCGAAAGGCGATGTCGCCTATGTGCTGCGCGAGGCGGTGAAGCAGGTCGATGCGGGCGCGGAGATTCTGGACGTCAACTGCGGCGTGCCGGGGCTGGACGAGGCCGCGCTCATTGAGGCGACGGTTGCGTCCGTCCAGAGCGTCGCGACGTGTCCGATCCAGATCGACACGGCCGACCCGACGGCTCTCGCGCGGGCGCTCCGGCGCGTGAACGGCAAGCCGCTCGTCAACTCGGTCAACGGCAAGCGCGCGTCGATGGACGCGGTCTTTCCGCTCGTGCGGAAATACGGCGGGGCGCTCGTCGGGCTGTGCCTGGACGAGGACGGCATCCCGGCGACGAGCGACGGGCGCGTGGCGATTGCGCGGAAGATTCTCGCGGAGGGCGCGAAATACGGCTTTGCGAAGGAGGATTTCGTCTTCGACGCGCTGACGCTTGCGGTCTCGGCCGATCCGCACGCGGCCCTCGTCACGCTGGAGACGGTGAAGCGGCTGACGGAGGAGCTCGGCGTCAACACGGTGCTCGGTGTCTCGAACGTGAGCTTCGGCCTGCCGAACCGGCCCGTCCTCAACAGCACGATGTTCGCGCTCGCGAAGCGCGCGGGGCTGTCGGCGGCGATCGCGAATCCGTCCGTGATCCGTGACGCGGTCGATCCGGCGGCGGAAGACGTGCTGCTCGGCCGCGACCGGAACTGCGAGCGGTGGATCGCCCTGCAGACGGCGGCGTCCGCCGCGCCGTCGTCGGGCGCAGGGGCTGCGGGTGCGGGCGGCGATCCGCTCGCCGCGCTCGCCGTCGCCGTCCGGCGGGGCCTTCGGGACGACGCGGCGGCGGCGGCCAAGGCTGCGCTGAAGGGCGGGGCGGAGACGATGACGCTGGTCAACGCGGGCATTGTGCCGGCGCTGGAGGAGGTCGGCAGGGGCTTCGAGGCGGGCCGGGTGTTCCTGCCGCAGCTCCTGATGGCGGCCGATGCGGCGGGCGAGGCGTTCGCGGTCGTCAAGGCGGCGATGGCGGCGCGCGGCGATGCGCGCACGGACGCCGCCGGGTACCCGATCGTGATCGCGACCGTGAAGGGCGACATCCACGACATCGGCAAGAACATCGTCCGCGCGCTGCTGGAGAACTACGGCTTTGACGTCATCGACCTCGGCCGCGACGTGCCGCCGGAGGAGATTGTCGCGGCGGCGGCGCGGACGCATGCGCGGCTCGTGGGGCTCTCGGCGCTCATGACGACGACCGTCGGGGCGATGGCGGAGACGATCCGCCAGATCAAGGCGGCGGGGCTGGCCTGCAAGACGGTCGTCGGCGGCGCGGTCGTCACGCAGGAGTTCGCCGACTCGATTGGCGCCGACTTCTACGGCGGTGACGCGATGAAGACCGTGCGCATCGCGGAGAAGCTGGCCTGATGCGGGCAGGGCGCAACTGCGTGACAGTCACCGCTTTTTGTTCTTGGCCCGTCGGCCCGACAGTCGCGCGAACGGACTTCGCTACGCTCCGTCTATGTCGGCCTTCGGCCTCGATCCGGGTCGCTCCGGGAGTCGCACCTGTCGCCACACGTCAGTCAATCGAACGTGACAAGGCATTCCCCTCGGCAGAATGCGTGTCCGCAAGCGAGAACACCGAGGCGACAGGCGATCCCTGCGCTCCTCTCGCGCGACTGTCGGCTCCTCCGGGCCAAAGGCGGCTTACGCCGCCGCTTCGCGAAATCACCCGCACCTCTGCGTGAGGAAATCTCTGCGAACTCTGCGACTTTGCGTGACAAACTCAGCTGGATCGGTCGCGTGCGAAGGGGCGGGAAGTGGCGCGGGTGAGGAGCGAGGGTTTGCAGGCGTCAGAGAGGTCTCGCCCGCAGCCTGTGGTTTCGCCGAGGCACGGCAGGCTGAAGCCGGCTGATTGTCTTCGGTGAGAAGCGCAAACCCGAACGACGAGACCGAGCGAGCAGCTTCCCGCTCCGAAGCACGAGCTGTCGGCTCCGACGGGCCTGCTGATTTGGTATAATACGCGCTCATCGGGAGCGGTAACCGGAAAGTCCTGTGAAAGCCAGGCGCTGTCGCGCAGCCGTCAAAGTCGGAAGACGGGCCGTTCCTCCAACCACCAAGTACCCTCGCAGGAGGGGGAAAGAGGGAACATGAACACGCTGATGCTGGCGGCGGTAGCCGCCGTCACGAACGCGGTCACGGGGGCGTCCCCGTCCGCAGCCGAACTGGGAACGGTCGTCGTCGAGGCCTCGCGCTTCGGACAGACCACGATGGAGATTCCCTCGCACGTCGAGGTCATCACCAAGTCGGAGATCGACGCTTCGGGCGCGGCTTCGACGGTCGATCTGCTCGAGAAACGCGGAAACCTCTTTCTCCGCAAGCTGAACGGAAACCCGGCGCTCGCCCAGATTTCGATGCGCGGCTACGGGGCGAACAGTTTCGGGCGCGTGAAGGTCATTGTCGATGGCGAGGAGATCAACAATCCCGACATGGCGGCGCAAGACCTTCTGCGCATCCCCGTGCGTTCGATTGAGCGTGTCGAGATCCTCCACGGGCCGCAGACAGTCCTGCACGGCGGAGACGCCTCTGCCGGCGTGATCAACGTCGTGACGGACGGCAACGGCTACACGAAGAAGACGACGCTTGAGGTCCATGGCGGCAACCTTGGCCAGATTGGCGTCTATGCGGGAACGCGCGGCGGTTTCGAAGATCTGGGCCTCACGTACTTTGGCAATTTCTCCTATGACCATTCCGATGGGTGGCGCGCCAACAGCTACACCGAAGCCTATTCGATCAAGGGCGGACTCCGTCAGAACTTCGAGAACGGCTCCTCGTTCGGATTCAGGGCGTTCTACGCCAATACGCGCTACGGTCTGCCCGGAAGCCTCTTCTCGAACGGCTATGACTTCTATGGAAACTATCACGGCTCTTGGAAGGACAATCCGCGCGCCACGGACACGCCGGATGATCGCGCGCACAATGACGTCTACGGTTTCACGGTCGACGGCGAAGCCGTCTTGGATGACGAGAACCGGCTGTCTGCGTCTTTCTCCTTCCGCAATCGCAAGGCGAAATCGTATTATGTGTCTTACATGAGCGAGAATGACGCAGATCTCTACGGCTTTGTCTGGAATCTGATCTACTCCAACACGGCCGACCTGTTTGGCTTCGACAATCGGCTGGATGTCGGTACGGATCACAAGATCGACCTTCTGCATGTCGAATCGGGAGCGAAGAACGGCTATTCGCGCTATTCGGCGGCCCTTTTCGCACGTGACGAGTTCTTCATCCTTGACGGGCTCTCGGTCTTTGGCGGTGCGCGCGGCGAAGCGTTCTGTTCGCGAGACGTCTATCGGACGGCCGCATTCCGAAGCGCGGCCGAGAAAACGAAGAGCGATGTCGCGGGCGAGGTTGGCGTCAACTGGCGTCCGATTGAAGATCTCAAGATGTTTGCCAAGTGGTCGCGCTTTTACCATGCGCCGCTGGCGGATGAACTGTACAGCTATTACGGCCCGCCGAACATGAATCTCCGGCCTGAATCCGGCTACAATGCCGAAGTCGGCCTTGACTGGTCTTTTCTCGACGGCTTCAACTTCAATATCACGGGTTTTTACGCCGAACTTGATGACGAGATCATGTATGCCTATGGCGGCAATCGCAACGTGGACGACGCGACGGCGCGTTCGGGTGTCGAGACAGGCGTGACTTGGCACAGGGATCGCGTCGGCTCGGCGGGTGTCCTCTATCGCTATGTCGATGCGCGGTTTACCGAAGGCCCAAACAAGAACAACGCGATGCCGATTGTGCCCGCGCACATGACACGTGCCTACGGCGAGGTCTTTCTGATTGAGTGGCTCGCCGTCAATGGTGGCTATCGCTACGTCAGCCGTCAGGCTCTCGATTCCGATTTCTCCGCTGCGACCGACAAGATGCCGGGCTATGGCGTCTTTGACGTCGGCTTGCGCGCGATGCCGACATGCAGTCCGCTCAAGGGCTTCACGTTTGCCTTCACGATTGACAACCTCTTCGACAAGCGCTATGCCAACTATGGCGTCTACAATGGCGTATGGGCGGCGGATTCGTTCTATCCGGCCTGTGGCCGCAGCTTCTTGTTCACCGTCCGCTACGAGTTCTGACATCCTGCGCAAACACATCCTTCTTCCTTCTTCCTTCTTCCTTTATCCTTCTTCCTTCTTCCTTTATCCTTCTTCCTTCTTCCTTTCTATGGACTGGGCCTATCCGGCGGCTGTGGTGACAGGGGCGGCGCTCTCGGTTTCGGGCGCGGCGCTCCAGAGCGTCCTGCGCAATCCGCTGGCGGAGCCCTATCTGCTGGGGACGGTCGGCGGCGCGGCGCTCTTCGCCGCGCTCGCGACCAACCTCGGACTCGTCGCGCTCGGCGTCTGGGTGATGCCGGCGGCGAGCTTTCTCGGCTCGTGCGCCTCGCTCGCGCTCGTCTGTCTTGTCGCGGCGTTTGCGGCGCGGGCGCGCGGGGCGGACGGCGCGAACCCGCTGCTGCTCGCGACGGGCAACGCCGTCGTTCTGGCCGGGTTCGTCACGGGCGGGTTTTTCGGCTCGCTCGACATGCTCGTCCTCTCCTATGCGAAGCCGGACGACTTTGCGGCGGTGTCGAAGTGGCTCTACGGGTCGCTTCGCGCGGTCACGGGGCCGACGTTCGCGCTCGGCGTCGCGGCCTTCGCCGTCGCGTTCGCGACGCTGTTTGCGCTGGCGCGCCGCCTGAACGTCATGGAACTCGGACGTGCCGAGGCGGAGGCCCTGGGCGTCAACACGCGGCAGACGACGTTCCTCGTCCTTGGCGCGGTGTCGCTCGTCACGGCCGTCTCGGTCGCACTCGCGGGGGCGATCGGCTTCATCGGGCTTGTCGTGCCGCATGTCGTCCGCCGCAAGGCGGGGCCGCGCCTGCAGCGCGTGCTGGTGCTGTCCGCGTTCGCGGGCGGCGCCTTCCTCGCATTGGCGGAGTTCGTCGGACGCTTCCTGCCGGGTGATGTGCCGGTCGGCGTCATCTGCGCAATCCTCGGCGCGCCGTTCTTCCTGTGGCTGCTCATGTCCCGCCGCAACGGCGAAGGCTGGGACATCTGAACGTGCGGGGCTGCAGAAAAACGGGGGAACGCAATTTTTTCAATTTACCCCATTGACGCGGCTGATGGGTTTTTGATATACTACACACCCGAAGCACCCGTGGTGGAATTGGCAGACACGCAAGATTCAGGTTCTTGTGCCCATAAAGCATGTGGGTTCGATTCCCACCGGGTGCACCATAACTTGGCCCCTTCGTCTATCGGCTAGGACATCTGGTTCTCATCCAGGCAAGAGGAGTTCGACTCTCCTAGGGGCTGCCAATCTGAGAAGGAAGCGAAAAGGGTTTTGAGGAGATGAAGAAGTTCCTGAAGATCCTCTTGAGAACGGTGGAGATCGTCTTCATCGTTTTTTGCGTTTTTGTCGGGTCGCTCCTGTTTCGCGAGCAGTCTGTCCCTGCGTCGTGGGCCGAGGCCGTACTCGCGCGCGTCGTGCCGGCTGATTTCATCGTGCGCGTCGATTCCGTCGCGGTTGGCTTTCGGCGCGGCCTTGTCGTCGAGGGGCTCCGCGTTCTCGAGCGGTATCGGCTCGCGCCGCGCGCGCCGCTGGCGTCGGCCGATCGGGTCGTCGCCGACGTGTTTGGGCGGCATCTTCTGATCGAGGGCGCGCGCTATCCGCGTCTGCCCGACTCGTACTATGCGCCGGAGAACCACGAGCGCAACGCGCGCGTCGAGGCGACGTTGCCGGAACTGCCGCGCTTCACGCTGACGCTCGTCAACCCCGACATCCTCGGTGCCGCGCCCGCGAAGGTGGTGGCGGACGTCCAGGTCGCCGCGTCGCGCGTCTCGTTCGCGCGCGCCCATCTCGACTGGCCGGCGGCGGATGCGGACGAGCCGATGTTCATCGACGGCTTCTGCTCAGTCGATCTCGACCGTCAGGAAGTGCGCGGCGAGGTGTACGGCACGGCCCTCCAGAAGCAGATCCGTCCGCTGCTGGTCGCGCTCGACATCCCCGTGTCGCTGCCGTATGTCGATGCCTTTACGGATGTGCCGGGGAAGATTCCGGCGTTCTGCGCGTGGCGGGTGAACCTCGTCAACAACGACTTCAACCTCGACCTGGACCTCAAGCCGACGCTCGGCAAGTACAACGGCGTGGCGATGAAGCGCGCCGAGGGCCAGCTTCACCTCTTCGTCTACACGCGCGGCGATTCGCTCAACTACCACCACGTCTTCGGGCCGATCGTCGGCGTCGGACCGAAGGACGAGCCGCTGGAGGGCACGGTGACGGTGGACGGCACGAACGGCTACAACACCGTGTCCGTCGTGGCGAAGAGCGCGCTCCCCGTCGCCAGCCTGCTGAAGATCGGCGGCTTCGAGGGGGAATACGTCGGCGAAGACGTCTACGGCAATTCCGACTGTGCGCTTGAGTTCCGCTTTCCGCGCGCGATGACGAACAACTACGAGGTGCTGAACGGCAAGGGCCACCTGAGCGTCAGGGACGGTCAGCTCATGCGGATCAAGGGCTTCAAGGGCCTCGTGGCTCTGCTGGCCGAGCGCGTGCCCGGCGTTTCGTGGTTCACGGACTCGACGCAGGGCTCGTGCGACTACGTGATCGAGAACGGCGTCCTCAAGAGCGATAACATCTACATCGAGGGGACGGTCTTCTCGATCAAGATGTACGGTCAGTTCGACACGGTGCGCGACAGCCTCGACTTCACGGTGCGTGTGCAGTTCACGAAGCAGGATTCGCTCGTCGGGAAGATCCTGCACCCGCTGACGTGGCCGTTCACGAAGCTGCTGCTGGAGTTCCGCCTGACGGGCAGCGCGGATCATCCGAAGTGGGAGTACATCAGCGTCATCGACCGCGTACTGGAGGTTGCGAAATGAACTTGACGAGTCCGAGCCAGGTCAAGGCCTGGTGCATTGAACACGAGTTTCATCCGAACAAGGTCCTGGGGCAGAACTTCCTCATCGACCAGAACGCCCTGAAGGCGATTGTGGATGCGGGGCTCAAAATGATCGAATCGTCGAATAATCGAATAATCGAATCTGAGGTGAATGCCTCGGCGCATTCGGCCATTCGACCCGCCGACCATTCGATTATTCAATCATTCGATTATTCGATTATTCCCCATGTCCTTGAGATTGGGCCGGGGCTGGGCGTCTTGACGGAGGAGATGCTGAATCGGGGGTGCCGCGTGACGGCAATCGAGAAGGATCCCGTGCTGGCCGAACGCCTCGCCGCGTCGCTCGGCAATCCGCCGAACCTGACGGTCATCGCCGATGATGCGCTGGCGTGGCTCGGAAAAGAGGTCGGAGAATCCGAACTTCATCCCCATTCCCCGTTCCCCGTTCCCCGTTCCCCATTTTCCCACATGATCTCGAACCTGCCCTATCAGGCGGGGACGCGCATCTTGCTGGAACTCGTGCAGAAGCGGGCGATTCCGTCGCTGACGGTGCTTGTTCAGACGGAGGTCGCCGAGCGGCTTGCGGCGCCGGAGGGGTCGAAGACGCGCGGTCTTGCGGGCGTCTGGGCGCAGCTCGACTACGACGTCAAGATTGTCCGCAAGGTCTCGGCGAGCTGCTTCTGGCCGCGTCCCGAAATCGGGTCGAGCGTCGTGCGGCTGGATCGGCACGACCGCAACGGCGGCCTTTCGGACGAACAGCGGCGCGTCTTCTACCGCCTGACGAAGCGCGCGTTCGAGCATCGCCGCAAGCAGCTCGGCAGCGTCTTCAAGAACGTGATCCAGTCGACGAACCGGGCCGAAGATCTCTCCAACGCGGACTGGGTCGCCCTCGCGCAGTCGCTGTCGCCGACCGACGTCTGACGCGGGCGCGGCTCGCCTGCCGCGCGTTCAGATCTTGAGCAGGTGCTTGCGGAAGGCGATGCCGATGGCCTCTGCGCGCGAGGACGCGCCGATCTTCGAGAGAATCGCCGACATATGCTTCTTGACGGCGATGACGGTGATGCCGAACTGGAGCGCGATTTCCGAGTTGGAGAGCCCGCGCGTCGCCGAGGCGAGAATCTCCTGCTGACGGCCCGTGAGGCGGGGCGTCTCGGCTTCCTCGCGCGCAAAGTCGCGGATGCTCTTCGGGATGGCTGTCCGGCCGCTGCGGATTTCGCGGATTGTCCGCACGAGATCCGCCGTCGCCGTGTCCTTCAGCAGGACGCCGTGCGCGCCGTGGTTGACGGCGGCCGCCAGTTCCGCCGCCGTGCCGTAGGACGAGAGGATGAGGATCTTCGTCTGGGGCTGCTCGGCGAGAATCTGCCGGGTCGCGTCCGCGCCGGACATCTTGGGCATCATCAGGTCCATGATGACGAAATCGGGCCGGTTCGCCCGGACGAACGCCACGGCCTCTTCGCCGTTGGCGGCTTCGCCGACGACGGTCATGTCCCGTTGGCTGTTGATGAGAAAGGCGAGGCCCACGCGCATCAGCGAATGGTCGTCGGCCAGCAGGATTCGTGTCTTGTTCATGTGTGCGGTTGGGTGTCGGAGGTCTCGCGCGGGAAGGGTATCTCGAAGCGCGCGTGGGTGAAGCCGGGGCGTGACGTGTAGGTGAGGCGTCCGTTCAGCCGGTTGAGTCGGTCGCGGATGCCGTCGATGCCGAAGTGGCCCTCGGCCGGCCCCGGATGGGCGGTCGGGTCGAAGCCGCGGCCGTTGTCCGTCACCGAGAACAGGAGACGCCCGTTCTCCTCGCTGCCGGCGATGCGGAGAGCCGAGGCGTGTCCGTGGCGCAGGGCGTTGGCGACGAGTTCGCGGATGATGCAGAGGATGGCGTGGGCGGAGGCGTCGTGGAAATGGTCGCGCGGGATGTTGGTGCGCACGGTGATCTCGGCTTCAGGTTCGAGCGGCGCGAGCGTCTGCCGGATGGCCGCGTCGAAGTCCGCCTCGTCCAGCGTGTCGTTGCGCAGGTCGAACAGGCAGTGGCGGAGCTCCGTCCGGCAGGACTTCAGCATGCGGCTCGCGGTCGTGAGCCCGTCCCGCGCCAGCTTCGGATCGTCCGTCAGGGCGTTTTCGGCGGTGTCGATCAGGCAGGCCATGCTCGCGAGGTTCTGCGAGAGGGCGTCGTGCAGCTCGACCGCGAGTCGCGTGCGTTCGCCGGCCTTGAGTTCCGAGGTCAGGTGCGAGAGCTGCTCCTGCGCAAGCTCGTCGCTGCGGCGCGCGACCACGCGCTTCAGGCGGCGGTTCCAGACGAGGATGCCGGCGAGGAGGAGGCCGAGAATCGAGAGCAGCAGGGCGAAGCGCTGGGGCGTGAACCAGGGCGGATGGGCGAGAACCTGGAGATCCTGCGTCCGCAGGAGGATGATCTGGGTTTCGCGGATGTGCGGGAAGACCATGTACGGCTGCCAGCTGTCGCAGGGCTGGTTGCAGACGCCCGTGGCGCGCACGACGCTGCCCGGCTCGACCGCCAGCGGCCCGATGGCGCGCGGGCAGATGACGCGGATGCTGCGGCTGTCGCACGACAGGAGGATTTCCCCGTCGGCGGTCGGCGTCGACGGCAGGCAGTGCTGGACGGTTCCGTCGAGGCGGATGGCCTGGCCGTGGTAGAAGCTCTGGCGGTCGTCCCGTTTCGAGGCGTACGGCGCCAGCTGAAGGGCGGTCACGGCGCGCGGCGGCGAGGGGGTTTGCGCGCGGCAGGGCGCGGCGGCGGGCTTCCAGCGGGCCTTGACGAGATTGAGCCGGAAGAGGTCGGTCTGCGGGTAGCCGATGGCGCAGATCGCCTCGCCGGGCGCGGGCAGGGGCATGTCGCGGACGAACGCGAGGTTGACGACGTGGCCTTCGCGCGTGCGGAGCATCGCGCAGTTCCCGGCCCAGGCGGCGAGGGTGACGCCGGACACGCGGCGTTTCCCCAGCCGGCTGATGTCGCGGGGGCTCTGGTTGCGCCGGAATTCGAGGTCGGGGACGTCGAACGGGTCGCTTGGCGCCGGCTGAAGGACCTCGTAGGCGCCCTGCAGGCAGATGAACGGGCCGGAGAAGCGGCGGATGCCGTCGATGCGGTGGTTGTAGCGTCCGCAGACGCGCAGACGGGCGCCGAGCAGCGTCTGGGCCTCCGGGAGAAGGCGGCGGCTGATCGCGACGGGAAGGAGGGTCGGGCCGTCCTTGAGCAGCAGGAAGCCCGTGTCGTCGTCCATTTCGTCTTGGAACACGTCGATCAGTGTGCCTTCGGTTCGGATGAGCCGGTAGTCGTGGTCGCGGCTGGTGAGGTCGCCCAGCGCGACGGTGACCGAGCCGGGCAGCGTCGCCTGTCCGGCGTTCGTCATCTGGCGGACGCAGATCAGCGGGTAGCGGTCGGAATCCGTCTGCCCGTCGCCAGAGGCCCGGATGACGTCGCCGGGCCGGGGCGCCCTCGGCGTGTCGTAGAAGACGTAGGCGCGCCCGGTCGCGTCTTCCAGCAGGAGGGTGCCCGCGTAGTCGTTCGTGCGGTAGGTCAGGTTCGTCTCCAGGACGACGGCCGTGAGTTCAAAGCGGATGCGCGTGTCGGGCGTCCGGTCGGCGAAGTCGCTCAGGGCGGCGACTGTGCGCAGGAGCGGTTCGTCGCCGTTCGCGCGGAGGAGCGCGAGCGCGCACGCAAGGAAGAGGAGGGGCCGTTTCATCGACCGTTATTATAGCATATCGTTCCTGCGTCCGTTGCGTCAGCCGTGCCGCTTTTTGGTATAATCTGCTCCCGTCATGGAACCGACAGCCCCCAACATCGCAGACTTTTCGCGCGGCCCGCACGGCGCGGGACCGTCGGCGCGTCTGCTCGACGGCCTTTCGCTCTGGGCGCGGGCGATTCGCGTCGAGCAGTGGACGAAGAACGGCGTCGTGATGATGGCGTGGTTCTTCTCCGTCGCGGACGCCTCCCAGCGCGAGATTGCGCGCGGCTGGGAGTCGTTCCTGATGGCGGTGGCGATGGCGGGCGCGTTCTCGTTCGTCTCGTCGGCGTTCTACCTCCTGAACGACGTCTCCGACTACGAGGCCGACCGGCTGCATCCCGTAAAGCGGTTCCGCCCGATCGCGGCGGGCCTCGTCTCGCGCATCTCCGCCGTCCGTGTCGCCCTCGTCCTGTTCGCGCTGGGCTTCCTGTATCCGGCGCTCGTCGTCATCTTCCTGCCGTCGCGGACGGTCGCCTTCGCGACGATGCTCGCCTACACGGTCATGCAGTGCCTCTACACGGGTTTCCTGAAGCGCGTGCCGTACCTCGACGTCGTGACGCTCGCGGCGGGGTTCGTCCTGCGCGCGGTGGCCGGCGCGGCGATCATCTCGGCCTACATCTCGCCGTGGCTCCTGGTCTGCACGTTCACGCTCTCGATGTTCCTCGCGTTCTGCAAGCGCCGCGCCGAGATGGAGACGGCGTTGGCGTCGCGGGCCGTCCTGAAGCGCTACCATCCGCGCATCCTGAAGGCGCTCATCCTGCTTGCGGGCGCGGCGTCCTTCGGGGAGTATCTCGCCTACACGCTCACGTCGAAGATGGGCGCGCGCTTCCCGCTGCTCTGGGTGACGTCGCTGTTCGTCGCCGCCGGAATCGTCCGCTACCTCGTGCTCGTCGGGCGCAAGGCCGACGTGGGGCGGCCGGAGCGCATCCTCCTCACCGACCGTCCGCTCTGGCTTGTCATCGCCGGCTACGGGCTTTCGGCGGTCTTGGCCGTCGCCCTTGGTCGGTAGGGGCGCCCGCCGTTTCGCCGCGTGCCCGTGACAGGGAAGATTTGCTATACTATCCGCCCATGAAGAGATGGCAGAGGGCGAGACGTCGGGCTTTCACGCTCATTGAGTTGCTGGTGATCGTCGCGATCATCTGCGCGATGGCTGGCGTCGGCGTCGTCAGCGTGCGGGCCGGGCAGGGCGCCGCGCGCGTCAAGGGCGCGACGCGCGACATCTTCGCGGCGATCCGCCACGCACGTTCGCAGGCCCTCGTCTCGCAGAAGCCCGTCATCATCACCTACTCGACGGATGAGGTTGACGGCGAGGTGCGGGCGAAGATCGAGGTGACGTCCGCCAAGTTGTTTACGGAAGGCGTCGACCGTGCCAAGATTCGGACGCTGACGGGCGAACCCCTCGCGCCGCTGAAGGCGGAGGCTGCGCCCGTCGGAATGACGAGCACGCGCGACGGACGGACGGCGGCTGATGCGAAGCCGGAGGAGGACACGGGCGGCTCGCTTGTCGAGGACGTCCTGTTCGCGCCGATCAAGGAAGACGTCGTGAAGGGCATGCGCCTGAAGGTCGTCGTGGGAGAGGACGACGCCGGCGTGGCGAGTGACGGACGCAAGCCGCGCCTCTCGGTCTTCTCGAACGTCGACTATCTGCTCGGCAAGTTCAGGGACGCCCGTCAGTCCGAGGCGAAGCCCGTCGACGAAGCGGACAGCAAGAAGTCCGAAACGGCAAAGGGCGCGAAAGCCGCCGTCGAACGGCAGGAGCCCGTCTCCGTCGTCTGGGAGACGAACGGCCGCGTCGATCCGCATCAGGTCTGGGTCTACGCCGACGGGCAGACGCCCGAAAGCGGACTCTCCATCCGCATCGACCGCTTCGGCGCGGCAAAGGTTCTCTCAGGCGACGGACGGGAGGACGACTGATGAAGGCCGGCTTCACGCTCCTCGAAGTCCTGCTTGCGGCGATCCTCCTCGGATTCGGCCTGACGGGCATTCTCATGTCGATGTCGCAGTCGCAGAAGATGATGCTCTCGCAGACCGAGCTCGAGACGGCGCAGGAGGTGATGGATCTTGGCGAGATGGCGTATCCGCTCGAAGAGGTGACGGACGAGGACGACCTCGACATCCGTGAGACGCGCGCGACTGAGCTGTGGGATCTCGTGTCGGACGAGCGCCTGACGCGCGAGCAGCAGGACAAGTTCCACGGCTTCACGTGGGAGCGCGAGAACCTCGATCGAAACCCGTCGGACGACGACGCGAAGCGCATGAACAATCTCTACCGCGTGCGCATCACCGTCACGTGGGGGCAGCGCGGCCAGGGGCGTGGCAAGAAGGAACAGGAGAGCTACGTCACGCTCTGGCGCAAGCCGGAGTGAGCGGTGGCTCGTCGGTGCCGACGTTTGTGCAAATGAGCCTGTCGATTTGCGCAAATTGATTGCAAATTTTCTGCGTAAACGAGAAGTGCCTCATGTGGGAAATTTGCTATACTATGCGTCGTTGGCAAAAATAGGAACATTGACGATGCACAAGATGACGGAGAGAGTTGGACGGATGCCGTCCGCCGCAGACACGGCGGCGGCCCGGACGGGTGGGGGGGGGGGGGGGGGGGGGGGGGGGGGGGGGGGG